>JBJTYK010000111.1:0-5975 GCA_046082745.1 Actinomycetota bacterium
GGGGGGGGGGGGGACCCCCCCCCCCCCCCCCCCCCGGTACGCTTGGTCCATGGCGGACCGCGACCTCGGCTACTTCGGGCCCGACAGCGTCTCCTGGCAGGTCCATCGGGAGGTGACCGTGCTCTTCGGCGGCGCGCGCGCCCTGCTCCTGCAGGCCGCGCACCCGCTCGTCATCGCGGGCGCGCGCGCCACCGGCTTCTACGAACGCAACCCCTGGAAGCGGCTCCAGCGGACGCTCCTCCTCACGTACACGATGACGTTCGGCTCGAAGGCCGCCGCGCACGCCGCGGCCGACAAGATCAACGAGATCCACACGCGCATCAAGGGGATCGACGAGGTCACCGGGCAGCCCTACGACGCGCTCGACCCCGACCTCCTCCTCTACGTCCACGCCTGCCTCGTCGACAGCGCGCTCCTGTTCGAGGAGCTCACGGTCGGCAAGCTCGACGACGCGGGCCGGGAACGGTTCCACGAGGAGCAGAAGCTCGCGGCGGAACTCTGCCTCGTCCCGCGCGACATCATCCCGCCGACGGTCGCCGACCTGCGGCGCTACCTCGCCGAGAAGGAGGAGCGCGGCATCCTGCGGGTGACCGACGCCGCGCGCACCGTCGCCGGCCTCTTCGAGCACCCGCCGGCGGAGGCCGACTGGCGCCCGGTGCTCCGCGTCGTGTCGAAGCTCGCGTTCGCGACGCTCTCGCCGGAGCTTCGCGCCGCGTACGGGTTCGAGCTCACGCCCGCGCGCCGTCTCGCGATGCGCGCGACGCTCCGCGGGATCAGGATGACGCGCCCGTTCCTGCCCGCGAAGTACCGCTACATCGCCCCGTACTGGGAATGGCTCCTGCGCCAGCGCGGGAAGGAGCCGCCGGGCATCGTCGACGACGCGATGCGGAGCGTTGGCATCCGGCTGCCGGCCCGGGACGGTTCCTAGGTGGAGGTCGTCCACGAGGTCGTCGGGTTCGCGGTCGTCGGCCTGTTCGCGGCGGGGTGGCTCTGGGGCGGCGCGGCGTGGATCCGCCGCCGGTCACCGGGGGAGCGCTACTGGCGCTGGCTCTCGATCGCGCAGGTCGTCGCGATCGTCCAGGCCGCGATCGGCGTCGTGCTCCTGCTCCTCGGCCGCGTGCTCCCCACGTGGCTCCACCTCGTCTACGGCCTCGGGCCGCTCGCGATCCTCGGGGTCGCCCACGCGCTCGCGCGCGACGCGAACTTCCGCGAGCGGCCGTGGGTGCCGTTCTCGCTCGCCGCGTTCATCTGCTTCGGGCTCTCGCTGCGCGCCCTCATGACGGGCCTCGGGATCGGCTGACCCGCCGCTCCCGACCGGACGATCAGCGCGCGTCCCACCAGAGCGTCGACACGACCTGATCGCGCGGGCCCGCGGACCAGAGGCCTCCGGTCTCCGCGAGGCGGTCGCCGAGGCGCTCCTCGACGTCGTCGTCGAGTTCCGCCGGCAGGCACAGCCGTCGTCGCACGAGCGCGATCGCATCGGCACGCGCCGCGAAGCCGCCGGTCGGATCGGGCCGGATGCGGTCCTCGCGCCGGACGTCGATGCCGAGCGAAGCGATCGCCTCGCGGGCGTCCTCGGCGGTCGGTCCGGCGGGGCGCTCGATCCCGTGGAACACGAGCCACAGGTCGCGCATCCAGGCGAGCGGATGCTCGTCGGTGAGTTCGACGACCACGCGACGGCGCGCGTGGTCGTCGAGGGCGCGGACGAAGGGCGCGAGGTCCGCGACGTTGTAGACGACGTGGTGGCACACGACGACGTCGGCGGGTTCCGTCATGTCGGCGACGGCGGGCCAGGGCCCCTCGACCGTCGCGGCCGGGACGCCGCGCGACGCCGCCTCCGCGGCGAACGCCGCGAGGAGGTCGGCCGACGGATCGACCGCGACGATGCGCGTCGCCGGCGGCGCGAGGGGGAGCGACGCAGCGCCGCCGCCCGCGCCCACGTCGAGGACGACCCCGCCGCCTGCGAGCGCCTCGAGCGCGCGCGCCGACGAGGGGCCGCCGTCCGCGTCGGAGCGACGCGCCCGACTCCGGAAGACCTCGGTGGGGAAGCCGTACGGCGACTCCGGCGCGACCGCGAGGATCGCGGGCGGGATCGCCCAGGCGGCGAGCTGCTCCGCCCAGCGCGCGAACGGGTCGCTCACGGCGCGCCGTCCGCGCCGAGCGCGGGCGGGGGAAGGCGCACCGGGAGCCGTCGGCCGTCCACGCGGATCGGCGATGCCGGGAGCCGGTACGCGCCGTGCGCCGGGTCGTCGATCTCCTGGAGGAGCGCCGCGCCCTCGGGCGAGGCGAAGACCTCGTCGAGCGTGCGGATGTCGGCGCACGGGACGCCCGCCTCGGTGAGGAGGGCGACCCACTCGCGCGCGGGCCTGGTCGCGAACCCCGCCGCGAACGTCGCCACGAGCTCGTCGCGGTTCGCGACGCGGCCCGCGTTCGTCGCGTAGCGGGGATCGTCGCGGAGGTCCTCGCGTCCGAGCACCTCGCACGTGCGGCGGAACGCGCGGTCGTTGCCCGCACCGAGCACGAACGGACGGTCGGCCGCGTCGAACACCTGGTACGGCACGATGTTCGGGTGCGCGGTGCCCATGCGGCCCGGCACGATCCCGCCAACGAGGTAGTTCGCGGCCTGGTTCACGAGCGACGCGACGCCCGACCCCCAGAGCGACACCGCGATGCGACCGCCCTTCCCGGTCTCGCGTCGTCGCAGGAGCGCGGCCTGGATCGCGTTCGCCGCGTAGAGGCCGCAGATCACGTCGATGAGCGCGACGCCGGGGCGCGTCGGCGGACGGTCCGGTTCGCCGGTGAGACTCATGTGTCCGGAGAGCGCCTGCACGATGATGTCGTACCCCGGTCGCGCGGCTTCCTCGCCGTCGTCGAACGCGGTGAGCGAGCACGACACGAGTCCCGAGTGCTCCGGCGCGAGCTGCTCGTGGTCGAGACCGAACTCCGCGAGCAGCCCCGGGCGGAAGTTCTCGACGACGACGTCGGAGGCGAGCGCGAGCCGCCGTGCCTCCGCGCGCCCCTCCGGCGTCGCGAGGTCGAGCACGACCGATCGCTTGTTCCGGTTGAGCGACAGGAAGTAGACGGCGTCGTCGCCCGCGAACGGCGGCCCCCAGGCGCGGGTGTCGTCGCCGGTCCCCGGCCGCTCGACCTTGAGGACGTCGGCGCCGAGGTCCGCGAGGACCATCGTGGCGAGGGGGCCGGCGAGCACCCGGGTGAGGTCGAGGACCCGGACGCCCCGGAGCGGCAGGTCCTCCTCGGGCAGGTCGCGGGGCGGCTCGGGCACGGGGACCTCGGGAGCGTTGCGCCGGAATGGATGACGCCGCCGGAACCCGGGGGCCCCAGCGGCGTCGTAGAGTTTCTACCGTCCTGGGTGGGTAGAGGTCAATGGCGGTGCCCGGTTCTTGTCACTCTTCCTTCCGGGGCTGCATCGACGACGCCTTCCGGCCGATACCACCGCTGCATCCATCGATGGGAGTTGACGGGTGAACGACCAGAGCCTCGGCAGGGCCAATGCGCTCCTCGCGGCGATCGCGTCCCGGGTCGGCGTGGGCGAGGTGCTCGCGGGGCCGCCCGCGGACGCGGGCCGCTCGGTCGGCATCGGCGACCCGCTCGCGGTCGCCCGGGCGATGCGCGCGCTCCTGTCCCGCGGACGCCTCGAGGCCGCGGGCGACGGCTACCGGCTCCTCGACGCCCGACCGGTCGATGCCGGCGAGCGGGGGACCGTGGCGCCGCGCGAACGACCGGGCCGCCCGGCGGCCCGCGCCGCGGAGGACTCCTCGACGGTCGCCTCGTACTCCGAGGTCGGCCGCGAGGCGATCGACCGCCTCATCGACCTCGGCAAGGAGGTCGCGACGCTCCGCACCGAGGTCCGCGCCGCCCGCGAGGAGGTCCGCGACGCGAGGTCGGCGCGCATCGAGGCCGAGAAGCGCGCCGAGACGCTCCTCGGTCGCGTCCACGAACTCGAGTCCCGGGCGGAGATGGCCGAGGTGAACCTCCGCACCCTGCTCGCGGCATCGCGCGGTTCGGGCAAGGACGGGCCGGTGGCCTCCCGCGAGATGGAGGCGATCCTCGGTGTGCTGAAGGGCGACACCGAGAACGCGTCCTGACGCCGTTCCGGGGACGCGCGACCGACTCGCTAGACTCGCCTCCGTGGACCTCCCCGAGGAACTCCGCAACCGCCCGGCGCGCGCCGTCGGGCACACGCCCACCGCGGAACTCACGCTCGACGCCTACCTGCGGCTGAAGGCCGAGCTCGACGACCTCCGCGGTCGCGGCCGCGTCGACATCGCGGAGAAGCTCCGCATCGCGCGCGAGCACGGTGACCTCCGCGAGAACGCGGAGTACGACTCCGCGAAGAACGAGCAGGCGCTCATGGAGGCGCGGATCCGCTCGATCGAGGCGATGCTCCGCGACCCCGACATCATCGAACGACCCGAGGGCGCCGACGAGGTCGGCCCCGGGATGCTCGTCACGCTCCGACCGCTCGACGACGACGATCTCGAGGACGAGGTCTACCTCCTCGCGCGGAGCGCCGAGGAGCGCTCGCCGGGCGTGCGGACGATCACGACGACCTCGCCGCTCGGTTCCGCGCTCCTCGGCGCGGAGCGCGACGACGAGGTCGCCTACGAGGCGCCCGCGGGCACGTTCCGATACCGCGTCGTCTCCTTCGAGCCGCACCCGTGAGCGACCGCGCCCCGCGGCCCGCCGACCTCCCGCCGCCGCGCGACGCCGACGGGCTCTCCCAGGGCGCGATGCGCGTCGTCTTCACCGGGACGTACCGGTGGCTCCTCGCCACCGCGCTGCGCCTGCGGCTCACGCCGTTCCAGCTCACGATGGCCTCGCTCGCGACGAACGTCCTCGTCGGGTGGCTGCTCCTCGACGGCGGGCGCGTCGTCCCCGGTCTCCTCCTCGTGCCGGCCGGCGTGTTCGACGTCCTCGACGGCGCGGTCGCCCGCCAGCTCGGCCGCGCGAGCCGCGGCGGCGCGTTCCTCGACTCCTTCCTCGACCGCGTCTCCGACCTCCTCGTCCTCGGCTGCCTCGCGCTCTCGCTCGGGAGCACCGGCGAGGGCACCGAGGCCGCGCTCGCGCTCGTCGCGCTCGTCGTCTCGCTCGGCGTGAGCCACGTCCGCGCCGAGGGGGAGGCCGTCGGGCTCACGATGACCGGCGGGCTCATGCAGCGGATGGAACGCGCGATCGCGATGGTCATCGGGCTCGTCGTCCCGGGCGCGCTCCTGCCCGCGCTCGCGATCCTCGCGGCGCTCGGCGCGGCGACGCTCCTCCAGCGGTCGTGGATGGCGCTCGCCGGTGCGGGGAAGGAGACCGCACGTGGATGACGGATTCCTGCGCATCGCCTCCCTCGCGGAGGTTCCCGAGGGCGCGGTGCGGGCCTTCGAGCTCCCGTGGGGACGGCTCGCGGTCGCCCGCGTCGACGAGGAGGTCTTCGCGCTCGCGGATTCCTGCACCCACGCGTCGTGCTCCCTCTCCGAGGGCGACCTGACGGCGGGCGAGGACGCCGTCGTCTGTCCCTGCCACGGCTCGACCTTCGACCTGCGCAGCGGCGAGCCGCTCGAGGGCCCGGCGCTCGACCCCGTCGCCGTCCACGCCGCGCGCGTACGCGACGGCTGGATCGAGATCGGTCCGTCGACGGAGGTGCCGGCGTGACGCGCCGCCTCCCGCCGCAGGCGATCGTCATCTTCGGGGCGTCGGGCGACGTCACCCGCCGGAAGCTCCTGCCCGCGTTCTTCCACCTCTTCGCCGAGGGGCTCCTGCCGGGCGCCTTCCGCATCGTCGGCTACGCGCGCTCGGAGTGGACGACCGAGTCGTTCCGCGAGCACGCCCGTCGGTCGATCGAGGAGTTCGGCCGGATCGAGCCGAAGGGCGACGTCTGGGACGCCTTCGCCGAGCGGCTGTCGTACGTGCGGGGCGAGTTTGGCGAGGGGGGGGCCTTTTCGCCCCCCGTCGCCAAACCCGCCCCC
>JBJTYK010000112.1:0-2197 GCA_046082745.1 Actinomycetota bacterium
CCCGACCTGCTCGGGCGCGACCTCGTCCGCCGGCTCCCCGACGGCACCCGCCTCGCCGCGCGCATCGTCGAGACGGAGGCCTACGGACCCGACGATCCCGCGAGCCACGCGTTCCGCGGCCCCACGCGGCGCAACGCGAGCATGTTCGGGCGGCCCGGCCTCCTCTACGTGTACTTCACGTACGGCATGCACTGGTGCATGAACGCGGTGACCGGCGCGCCGGGGGAGGGGAGCGCGGTGCTCCTGCGCGCTGCGGCGCCGCTCGAGGGACTCGAGGCGATGGCGTCGGCGCGGCGACGCACCGCCATCCGCGACCTCTGCTCGGGTCCCGCGAAGCTCGCGCAGGCGTTCTGCGTCGACGGATCGCTCGACGGCACGGACCTCGTCGGCGGAGACGATGTGGCGATCCACGTGGGGGAGCCGGTCCGCGCGTTCGCGACCGGACCGCGCGTCGGCATCTCCGCCGCGCAGGGAGCGCCGCTGCGCTTCTTCCCGGACCCCTCCTGCTAGCATCGCGGCGCCCATGACCCCGACCGACGCCGAGACGCTCGCCGCGGGCGCCGCGGAGGTCGTCCCGACCGACGGGCTCCGAGACAAGCTCGCGCTCGGCCGCCCCCTCCGCGTGAAGCTCGGACTCGATCCCACGGCGGGACACGTGACGCTCGGATGGGCGGTGGTGCTGCGGGCGCTCCGTCGCTTCCAGGACGCAGGCCACATCGCCGTGCTCATCGTCGGCGACTTCACCGCGCGGGTCGGCGATCCGTCGGGCCGCTCCGAGACGCGTCCGCGCCTGTCGAAGGAGGAGGTGGACGGCTACGCCGAGCGGCTCCTCGGCCAGTTCTGGACCATCCTCGACCGCGAGCGCGCCGAGGTCCGCCGCAACTCCGAGTGGCTCGAGGGGCTCGGCATGGAGGGGGTGCTCGAGCTCACCGCGAACGCGACCGTCGCGCGGATGCTCGAGCGCGACGACTTCGCGAAGCGCTTCGCCGCGAACCGACCGATCTCGCTCATGGAGTTCCTCTACCCGCTCCTCCAGGGCTACGACTCCGTCGCGGTGCGCGCCGACGTGGAGCTCGGCGGAACCGATCAGACCTTCAACCTCCTCGTGGGGCGGGACCTCCAGCGCGCGTTCGGTCAGGAGCCGCAGGTCGCCTACACGCTCCCGCTCCTCGAGGGCCTCGACGGCGTGGCGAAGATGAGCCAGTCCCTCGGCAACTACGTCGGGATCACGGAGGAGCCCGACGAGCAGTTCGCGAAGCTCCTGCGCATCCCCGACGGCCTCATCCCGAAGTACCTGCGCCTGTGCGCCGACGCGGGGGAGGACGAGGCCGCCGCCGTCGAGCGTGGACTGGCGGACGGGTCGATCGCCCCGATGGCGGCCAAGCGCGCGATGGCGCGTGCCGTCGTCGACCTGTATCACGGAGCCGGGTCGGGCGCGTCCGCCGAGGCGTCGTTCGATCGCGTCCACCGCGACCGTGAGCTGCCCGAGGAGGTCCCCGGCCGTTCCGTCCGTCGCTCCGAGATCGTCCGGGAGGTCGCCGGCGCGCCGGTCGTGTCGCGAGCGGCCCTCCTCCAGGAGCTCGACCTCGTGTCCTCGCGCTCCGAGGGTCGCCGCCTCATCGCCCAGGGCGGGGTGAAGGTCGACGGGGTGGCCGTCGAGGAGGACGAGACGACGGAAGGCCCGGAGGCCCTGCTGGGCACCGTCTGGCAGGTCGGCCGCAGGCGGTTCGCCCGGGTCGAGTCGCTCGTCTGACCCCCCCTCGGAAGGCTCCGCGGTTGACGCTCGTCGGACCCTGCCCGTAGGGTGTGCCTACCGGGAGCCCCCCTGGGGACTCCGCGTCCCCCGAGGCACCCGGGCTCGCACCTTGAGAACTGAACAGTGTGTCAAAAGCCAGTGCGCACCCGGAGGCCGGGGGGCGCGGTTCGCCGCGTCCGCTGACCGACGGGTACATGCACGAAATCCGTCAAGAGACGGATCACGCGGTCCGGTGAGGTGCCAACCGATCCGGACCGACTCCAAAACAGATCACCGAACCGGCCCTCGGGTCGGCTGAAGCGATCTCTACGGAGAGTTTGATCCTGGCTCAGGACGAACGCTGGCGGCGTGCTTAACACATGCAAGTCGAGCGGTGAACCTCTTCGGAGGGGATCAGCGGCGAACGGGTGAGTAACACGTGGGCAACCTGCCCCAGACACC
>JBJTYK010000113.1:0-5004 GCA_046082745.1 Actinomycetota bacterium
CCGGCAGGCCGCCGCGCGAGGTCGCGGCCGACCTCCTCGCCGGCCTGCCGGCCTCCCCGTTCGTCGAGCGCGCGGAGGTCGCGGGGCCGGGCTTCCTGAACCTCTTCCTCACCGACCGCTGGCTCCACGACGGCCTGCGCGCCGCGATCGCCGGGGGAGCGTCGTACGGGCGGTCCCCCCGCAACGACCGCTCGGTCCAGGTCGAGTTCGTCTCCGCGAACCCGACCGGCCCGCTCCACCTCGGCCACGCGCGCAACGCCGTGATCGGCGATGCGCTCGCCTCGGTGCTCGACGCCGCCGGATGGCGGGTCGAGCGCGAGTACTATTTCAACGACGCGGGGCGCCAGATGGAGCTGTTCGGCGCCTCGGTCGAGTGCCGGTACCTCGAACACTTCGGTCGGCCCGCGGAGTTCCCCGAGGACGGCTACCCGGGCGACTACCTCGTCGCCGTCGCCGCCGACATCGCCGCCGAGCACGGCGAGGCGTTCCTCGACCTGCCCGCCGAGGAGCGGCGCGCGCGGCTCCTCGCGGCGGGCGCGGAACGGGTCCTCGCGATGATCCGCTCGTCGCTCGCGCGCCTCGGCGTCGTCTTCGACACCTACCTCTCGGAGCGGACGCTCCACGAGCGCGGCGAGGTCGAGCGCGCGATCGCGACGCTGCGGGAACGCGGCGCGGCCTACGACGCGGACGGGGCGGTCTTCTTCCGCGCGACGGACTACGGCGACGACAAGGACCGCGTCCTCGTGCGGTCGAACGGCGCGCCGACGTACTTCGCCGCCGACTGCGGGTACCTCGTCGACAAGTTCGCCCGCGGGTTCGACCGGCTCATCTACGTGTGGGGCGCGGACCACCACGGCGACGTCGCGCGGGTGAAGGGCGCGGCGACCGCGCTCGGCTACGACCCGGACCGCCTCGAGATGATCCTCTACCAGTGGGTGTCGTTGCTCCGCGACGGCGAGGTCGTCGGCATGAGCAAGCGCGCGGGGACCTTCGAGACGCTCGACGACCTCCTCGACGAGGTCGGCGCGGACGCGACGCGCTTCCTCCTCCTCTCGCGCTCCGGCGACTCGCCCCTCGAGTTCGACATCGAGCTCGCGAAGCGCCGGAGCATGGACAACCCCGTCTTCTACGTGCAGTACGCGCACGCGCGCTGCGCGAGCGTGCTCCGGCTCGCGGAGGAACGCGGGCTCGACGCCGGCCCGATCGAGGCCGCCGATCTCGCGCTCCTCGCGACCGAGGCCGAGACCGAACTCCTGCGGACGCTCGTCGAACTTCCGGACCAGGTCCGGGTCGCCGCCGACCTCCGCGCCCCGCATCGGCTCGTCCACTACGCGCAGGCGCTCGCGGCGGCGTTCCACCGGTTCTACGCGGACTGCCGCGTCGTCGGCGAGGAGCCGGCGCTCGCGGCCGCGCGGCTGTGGCTCGCGCGCGCGTCGCGGACGGCGATCGGCAACGTCCTCGGCCTCATCGGCGTCTCGGCGCCCGAGGCGATGGAGCGGCTCGGTGCGGACTGACCCGACGCCGCTCGCGCGCGACGCCGTGGTCGTGCGGCCCGCCCGGGGTCGGGACGCGCGCGCGCTCCGCGACCTCCTGCGCGAGGTCGTCGCGGAGGGCCGGTGGATCCGCTCGCGCCGCGCCCTGCGTACCGTCGGCGACGAGCGCCGCCGCACGCGGCGGTCGTGGACGGACGACCGCGCGTACCTCGTCGCCGAGGTCGGTCGCGCGGTCGTGGGCAGCCTCGAGATCGTCCGCGACCGGAGCGAGGCGACCCGGCACGTCGCGACGTTCGGGATGCACGTCGCGCGGGCGCATCGCGGCCGGGGCGTCGGCACGGCGCTCCTGCGGGAGGCCCTGCGCTGGGCGGAAGCGGTCGGCGTCCGCAAGGTCGAACTCTCCGTCTATCCGGACAACGCGGCCGCGCTCGCCCTCTACGCTTCGTTCGGCTTCCGCGAGGAGGGCCGGCTCGCCCGGCACTCGCTCCGCGGCGACGGGTTCGCCGACGAGCTCCTCATGGGGCGCTGGCTGGGGGAGGACGGATGAGCGAACGACCGCTCCGCGTCGCACTGCTCGGGTGCGGCACCGTGGGCGCCGCGGTCCTGCGGCTGCTCGACGAACATCGCGAGGACGTCGCGCGCCGCGCCGGCGGCCCGATCGAGGTGACCCGCGTCGCGGTCCGCGACACCGCGCGCGATCGCGGGCTCCGCCTGCCCGTCGGCGCCGTCTCCGACGACCCGATGGCGGTCGCGACCGCGGACGACGTCGACCTCGTCTGCGAGCTCATGGGCGGCATCGAACCCGCGCGCGGCATCGTCCTCGCCGCGCTCGGCGCGGGTCGCCCGGTCGTCACCGCGAACAAGGAACTCGTCGCGAGTCACGGCGAGGAGCTCTTTCACGCCGCGGACGCCGCGGGCAGGGACCTCCTGTTCGAGGCGGCGGTCGGCGGCGGCATCCCGCTGATCCGACCGCTGAAGGAATCGCTCTCCGGAGAGCGCGTGACGCGGATCCTCGGCATCGTGAACGGGACGACGAACTTCATCCTCACCCGGATGACCGAGGACGGGACCGACTTCGCCGACGCTCTCGCCCAGGCGCAGCGCCTCGGCTACACCGAGGCGGACCCCACCGCCGACGTCGGCGGTCACGACGCGGCCGCGAAGTGCGCGATCCTCGCGTCGATCGCCTTCAACGCGCGCGTCGTCGCGTCCGACGTCCACCGCGAGGGGATCGCCGACCTCACCGCCGACGACATCGCGATGGCGCGGAGGCTCGGCTACGTCGTGAAGCTCCTCGCGATCGCGGAGGTCGGCGCGGACGGTCGCATCTCGGTCCGCGTCCACCCCGCCCTCGTGCCGGCCGGGCACCCGCTCGCGTCCGTGCGCGACGCGCTGAACGCGGTGTACGTCGAGGGACCGAACATCGGCGAGCTCATGTTCTCGGGCCGCGGCGCGGGCGGCGCCGCGACCGCGACCGCGGTCGTCGGCGACCTCGTCGCCGCGGCCCGCAACCTCCGCGCCGGGACCCACGGCGTGGGCTGCACGTGCTTCCACGAGACGCGCCTGCGCCCGATGGGCGAGACGGAGGGGCAGTACGCGGTCGCGCTCCTCGTCCGCGACCGACCCGGCGCGCTCGCCGAGATCGCGCGGGTGTTCGGGGACCACGACGTGTCGATCCGGAGCGTCTGGCAGGAGGGCGCCGACGAGGATGCCCGGCTCGAGCTCGTGACGCACCGCGCGCGCGAAGCCGACTTCCAGGCGGCGGCGGCCGACCTGCGCGGGCTCCCCGCTGTCCGCGAGGTGCGGAGCGTCCTGCGGGTCGAGGCCGAGGAATGACGCCCTGGCGCGGGATCATCGAGGAGTACCGGGCGCACCTCCCGGTCTCCGAGGCGACCCCGGTCATCACGCTCCTCGAGGGCGGGACCCCGCTCGTCTACTCCTGCGTCCTCTCGGAGCGGACCGGCGCGCGCGTGTGGCTGAAGGTCGAGGGCGCGAATCCGACGGCGTCGTTCAAGGACCGCGGGATGACGCTCGCGATGTCGAAGGCCGTCGAGGCCGGCAGCCGCGCGGTCGTCTGCGCGTCGACGGGGAACACGAGCGCCTCGGCCGCGGCGTACGCGGCGCGCGCCGGCATCGCGTGCGCGGTCCTCGTCCCGAAGGGGAAGGTCGCGCTCGGCAAGATCGCGCAGACGCTCGCGCACGGCGCGCGGGTGCTCGAGGTCGACGGGAACTTCGACGCGGCGCTCGTCGCGACCCGCGAGCTCGCCGAGCGCTACCCGATCACGCTCGTGAACTCCGTGAACCCGTTCCGACTCGAGGGTCAGAAGACGCTCGCCTTCGAGGTCTGCGACGCGCTCGGCGCGGCGCCCGACCTCCACGTCGTCCCGGTCGGCAACGCCGGGAACATCACGGCCCACGGCATGGGCTACGACGCGTACCGCGAGGCCGGCGTCATCGCCACCGGGCCGCGGCTCGTCGGGGTGCAGGCGGAGGGCGCCGCGCCGATCGTCCGCGGCGAGCCGATCGCCGACCCCGAGACGATCGCGACCGCGATCCGCATCGGGAACCCGGCGTCGTGGAGCCTCGCGGTCGACGCCGCGGAGCGGTCCGGCGGCGGCATCATCGCCGTCCCCGACGAGGCGATCCTCGACGCGTACCGCGCGCTCCCGCGCGAGGGCGTGTTCGCGGAGCCCGCGTCGGCGGCGTCGGTCGCGGGGCTCCTGCGGCTCGCGGGCGACGGGGCGGTCCGTCCGGGCGAGACCGTCGTGTGCGTCCTCACCGGCCACGGGCTGAAGGACCCCGAGCGCGCGCTCGCGGTCGCCGACGCGATGACGCCGGTGCCGCCCGACGCCGACGCGATCGCGGGGGAGCTGGGGCTCTGATGCGCCTCGTCGCGACCGTGCCGGCGACCGTCGCGAACGTCGGGCCCGGATTCGACGCGTTCGGCCTCGCGCTCGACCTGTGCAACGTCGTCGTCCTCGACACCGACGGGACCGGTGTGACGTGGGAGGGGGAGGGCGCCGCGGAACTGCCGACCGACGGCTCCGACCACGTGAGCCGCGCGGTGCGCGCGATCGCGGGCGACGCGGCGTCGACGTTCTCGATCCACGGTCGCAGCGCGATCCCGCTCGAACGCGGCCTCGGGTCCTCCGCGGCGGCGACCGTCGCCGGCGTGCTCCCCGGCGCGGCGCTCGTCGACCGCGCGGAGGACCGCGGGTTCGTCCTCGAGGCGGCCGCGGCGATCGAGGGTCACCCCGACAACGCCGCCGCCGCCGTCCACGGCGGGTTCACGATCGTCGCGGGGGGGACCGTCGTCCGGCTCGAGGTCGACCCCGGCATCCGGCCCGTCGTGCTGATCCCCGAGGGGGAGCGCACCGGGACGAGGGCGGCGCGCGCCGCGTTGCCGCCGACCGTGCCGCTCGCCGACGCCGCGTTCGTCGCGGCGCGCGCCGCCCTCGTCCCCCTCGCCCTCACCGAGGATCCGGCCCTGCTCGCGATCGCCCTCGAGGAC
>JBJTYK010000114.1:0-3965 GCA_046082745.1 Actinomycetota bacterium
GGGGGGGGGGGGAGGTTGGGGGGTGGGTGGGGGGTGGGTGGGGGGGGGGGGGGGCGGGGGCTCCCCTTCCTCCCCCCCCCCCCGCGCCCGCGAACCGACGGCGGTCCGTCACCTTCACGCGCTCCCCCGCGGGGGCGTCGCCGGACCGCTCGCGGTCGTCGCTCACGCGACGTCCCGGATCTCGACCCTGCGGGTCTTCGCCTTCGCGGTCTTCGCGATCGTGATCGTCAGCACGCCGCGGTCGAAGGACGCCTCGACCTTCTCGGCGTCCACCGTCTGCGGCAGGGCGATCGACCGCGTGAACGAGCCGTAGCGGCGCTCCACGCGGTGGTAGCCCTGCTCGTCGGTCTCGCGCTCGAACTCCCGGTGCCCCGAGACCGTGAGCGTCGCGTCGTCGATCGCGACCTCGACGTCGTCGGGCTCGATCCCCGGAAGGTCCATCTTCGCGACGTAGCGGTCGTCGGTCTCGAACACGTCGAGCGCCGGCATCCACCCGCCGCGCACCGGCTGGCGGCTCGGCTCCACCGCGCCGAACGTCCGGCCGAAGAGCCGGTTCAGTTCGTCGTGGATCGTGTCGAGCTCCCCGAACGGGTCCCAGCGAACGATGTTCATCCCTGCGCACCTCCTTCGTCCACGATCTCCCCTTCGACGACGTCGCCGTCGGCGGCCGTGGACCCACCGCCGGGCGCGCCGCCCGCGGCCCCCTGGTCGGTGGCCGCGGTGTTCCGGTAGAGCTCCTGCCCGATCGCGCTGAACTTCTGCATCAGGGCGTCGGTACCCGCCGCGATGGCGGCCACGTCCTCGCCCGCGAGCAGGTTCCGGAGCTCGTCGTTCAGCTTCCGCAGTTCGTCGCGGTCCGATTCCTGGACCTTGTCGCCCCACTCCTCGAGCGCGCGGTCCACCTGGTACGTGAGCTGGTCGGCGCGGTTGCGGGTCTCCGCCGACTCGCGGCGCGCGTGGTCCTCGGCCGCGAACTTCTCGGCGTCGGCCACCATCCGCTCGATGTCGTCCTTCGAGAGCGCGGTGCCCCCGGTGATCGTCATCGCCTGCTCCTTGCCGGTGCCGAGGTCCTTCGCCGAGACGTTCACGATGCCGTTCGCGTCGATGTCGAAGGCGACCTCGATCTGCGGCACCCCGCGGGGCGCCGGCGCGATGCCGGTGAGCATGAACTTCCCGAGCGAACGCACGGCCGGCGAGTAGACGGTCTCCGCCTCGCCCTGGAGCACGTGGATCTCGACGTTCGGCTGGTTGTCCGAGGCGGTGGTGAAGATCTCGGACTTGCGGGTCGGGATCGTCGTGTTGCGCTCGATGAGCCGTGTGAAGATGCCGCCCTGCGTCTCGACGCCGAGCGTGAGCGGGGTGACGTCGAGGAGGAGGATGTCCTTCACGTCGCCCTTCAGGACGCCGGCCTGGACCGCCGCTCCGATCGCGACGACCTCGTCGGGGTTCACCCCCTTGTGGGGCTCCTTGCCGCCCGTGATCGACCGGACGAGCTCCTGGATCATCGGCATGCGCGTCGAGCCGCCGACGAGGACGACGTGGTCGATCTTCGCCACCGGCTGACCCCAGTCCTTCAGCGCCTGGTCGAACGGCACCCGGCAGCGCTGGACGAGATCCTCGGTCAGGCGCTCGAACTCCGCGCGCGAGAGCTTCATGTCGAGGTGGAGCGGGCCATCGGCCGTCGCGGTGACGAACGGCAGGTTGATCGAGGCCTCCGAGACCTGCGAGAGCTCGATCTTCGCCTTCTCCGCGGCCTCCTTCAGGCGCTGGAGCGCCATCCGGTCGGCGGAGAGGTCGACGCCATGCGCGTTCTTGAAGCCCGTGACCATCCAATCGATGATCCGCTGGTCCCAGTCGTCGCCGCCGAGCTGCGTGTCGCCGTGCGTCGCCTTCACCTCGAAGACGCCCTCGCCGATCTCGAGGAGCGAGACGTCGAACGTGCCGCCGCCGAGGTCGAAGACGAGGATCGTCTGGTCGTGCTGCTTGTCGAGGCCGTACGCGAGGGCCGCGGCGGTCGGCTCGTTGATGATGCGCAGCACCTCGAGGCCCGCGACCGTGCCGGCCTCCTTCGTCGCCTGGCGCTGCGCGTCGTCGAAGTACGCGGGGACGGTGATGACCGCCTGCGTCACGGAATCGCCGAGGTAGGCCTCCGCGTCGCGCTTGAGCTTCGCGAGGATCTGCGCGGAGATCTCCTGCGGGGTCCAGCGCTTGCCGTCGACCCCGAGGAACCAGTCCTTCTCCCCCATGTGGCGCTTCACCGAGCGCACGGTGCGATCGGGGTTCGTGATCGCCTGGCGCTTCGCGACCTCGCCGACGAGGATCTCGCCGTTCTTCGCCACGCCCACGACCGAGGGGGTCGTGCGGGCCCCCTCCGCGTTGGGGATCACCACCGGCTCACCGGCCTCCAGGACCGAGACCACCGAGTTCGTCGTTCCGAGGTCGATACCGACCGCTCGTGCCATCGCAGGGCTCCCTTCGTCGCCGGGGCCCCGGCCATCCCTGGGGGCCCGTGCCAGCGGGACCTCCCGCTGCGCATGCGGGAAGTATGAAAGTTGAGTCTGACACTGTCAACTCCGTGCCCGGGCGCGTGCCCCCGAAGGAGGCACGGGCGACGCAGGGCCGGGGGGTATGCTCGCGCCGCATGCTCCAGACGGCCCTCCTCCTCGCGCTCCTCGCCCTCGCGGCCGGGCTCGCGGGGCGGCGGGCCCGGCTCCTCTCGGCCCTCGTGCGTCTCGGGAGACCCGTCGACCGCTCGGGCGACCTCGGGAAGCGGCTGCGTCGGGAGGGCGCCGAGGTGCTCGGGCAGCGGAAGCTCCTCCAGCGGCTCGTGCCGGGCGCCGCGCACGCGCTGATCTTCTGGGGCTTCCTCGCCCTGCTCACGACGATCCTCGAGGTGATGGGCCAGGTCATCGACCCGGCCTTCGAACTGCCGCTCGTCGGCGGCTCGCGCTGGCTCGGCCTCCTCCAGGACCTCGCGGCGGCCGGGGTCCTCGTCGGCCTCGCGGTCGCGCTCGCGATCCGGGTCCTCCAGCGACCCGAGCGATTCATCGGGAGCCACCGCCTCGAGGCGTACCGGATCCTCGGCCTCATCTTCTGGGTCGTCGCGACGCTCTTCGCGGGACGCGGCCTGCGGATCGCGCTCGGGTACGCGCCCGCCACCGCCTGGACGCCGGTGTCGACGTGGGTCGGCGCGGTCGCCGACGGCGCCCTTCCGGCGACGTTCCTGCGCGTCGGCCTCCAGCTCGCGCTCTGGGGCCACCTCGCGCTCGTGCTGGGCTTCCTCGTCTACCTCGGCTACTCGAAGCACCTCCACATCGCGACGAGCGCCGTGAACGTCTTCCTCGCGAGCACCCGCCCGCGCGGCGCGCTCACACCGCTCCGCATCGACCTCGAGGCCGAGGGCGAGCCGGTGCTCGGCGCCGGGAGCCTCGAGGACCTCACGCGGAAGGAGGCGCTCGATCTCTACGCATGCACCGAGTGCGGTCGCTGCCAGAGCGCGTGCCCCGCGTGGAACACCGGCAAGCCGCTCTCGCCGAAGCTCCTCGTGATGGACCTGCGCGACCACCTGTTCGCGGAGGGTCCCGCGGTGCTCGCAGCGCACGCCGCGGGGACGCCGTACGAGCGCGTCCCGCTCGTCCCCGACGTCATCGACGAGGAGGTCATCTGGTCGTGCACGACCTGCGGCGCGTGCATGCAGGAGTGCCCCGTCGACATCGAGCACGTCGACACGATCGTCGACATCCGCCGGAACCTCGTGATGGCGGAGTCGCGGCTGCCCGCGGGCGCCGCCTCGATGCTCCGGAGCCTCGAGGCGACCGGGAACCCGTGGGGCCGGCCGCAGGCGGAGCGCACCGACTGGGCGGCGGGCCTCGACGTCCCGGTGCTGCGCGAGGGCGACCCGGCGCCCGACTACCTCTACTGGGTCGGGTGCGCGGGCGCGTTCGACGACCGCGCGCGCGAGGTGG
>JBJTYK010000115.1:0-2494 GCA_046082745.1 Actinomycetota bacterium
ATCACGATCGTCTCCGACTGCGGATACACGTTCTCCAACCGCGTCGACATCCGCGCCGCGGCGGGCTATCGGCCGAAGCTGTCGCTCATCACGGTCTTCCCGGCGAGCGGGAGCTGCAGCGTTGCTTCGGATGCCCGGGACATCACGCTCCAGCAGAACTTCGATGCGTCGGCCATCACCTTCTTCGCCTACACGCCGTGCACCCTGCGGTTCGCCAACCAGGTGAACATCACCGGTCAATTGGTGGCCGGCCGACTGATCGCTACCGGCCGCACGACGATCAACACCGTCGACCTCTCCCTGACGGGGGAGAAGCCCGGTCCGATCGGCGGGTTCCAGCAGCGGATGCTCTGGATCCGCGAGATCTGATGGTGTTCGGCGCCCTGGGCGCCCCGGCGCTCGCCGCGTGCTTCGGCCTGCTGTGGGGGAGCTTCGTCGGCGTGCTCGTCGACCGGATCCCGCGCGGCGCCGACGTCGTCCGCGGTCGTTCCCGATGCGATGCGTGCGACGCGACGCTCGGCGCGGTCGATCTCGTCCCCGTCATCTCGTGGCTCGCGCTCCGGGGCCGCTGCCGGCACTGCGGAGCGAAGGTGCCGGCGCGCTGGACCCTCATCGAGGGGGCGACGGCGCTCCTCTTCGTGCTGGCGGAGGTGGCGGCCCCCGACACGTGGAGCGCGATCGGCCTCGCGCCGTTCCTCGGCGTGCTCCTCGCGCTCACGCTGATCGATGTCGCGACGCGGCGGCTCCCCAACGCCATCGTGTACCCAACGGCCGTCGTCGCCGCGGTATGGGTCGTGCTCGGGGTACCGGTCGGGTCGGCGCTCGACGTCGGCGGCGCGGCCATCGGGGCGCTCGCCTTCGGCGGATCGCTCCTGCTCGTGACCATCGCTTCGCGCGGCGGGATGGGGCTCGGCGACGTGAAGCTCGCGGGCGTGATCGGCCTCGTCGTCGGCGCCCTCGATCTCCCCTCGGTGGGCGTCGCGGCCGGCGCCGCCATCGCGTTCGGCGGGGTGGCGGCGATCGTCGCCCTTCTCCGCGGGGCGGACCGCCGCTCGGCGCTGCCGTTCGGCCCCATGCTGGCGGCGGGCGCGCTCGTGGCGGTCGCGGCGGGGCCCCGCATCGCCGACGCCTACATCGGACTCTTCTCCTGATGCCTCTGCTACTGTCGCCGCCGCAGACGCGCCGGGGATCGGCCCCGCGCAGACCCCCGGAGCGGAACTGATGGCCAAGACGCGGATCGGTCTCGACGTCGGGTCGACCGCCGTGCGCATCGCCGAGGTGACCGAGGGCGACCGACCGTCGGTCCTGCGACTCGGTCAGGTCCCGCTCCCGCTCGGCGCCGTCGAGGCGGGCGAGATCCGCCGCGGCGAGCAGGTGACCGCGGGTATCGAGCGGCTCCTCGAGGTGAGCAGCATCGATGGCGACGAGGTCTACCTCGGCGTCGAGAGCACACGCGTCGTCGTGCGCGAGATCGCGCTCCCGTGGCTCCCCGAGAAGGAACTGCGCGAGGCGCTCTCCTTCCAGGTGCAGGACTACATACCGATGGCGCCCGAGGAGGCCGTGCTCGACCTCGAACTCCTCGACGAGGCGGTCGTGGACGGCCAACGTATGCAGAAGATCCTGCTCGTGGCGGCCTCGCGCGGTGCGGTCAACGCGCAGATCGAGGCCGTCGAGGCCGCGGGGCTCGTCCCCGTCGCCGTCGACCTCGCGCCGTTCGCGGCGGTGCGCGCGACGGCCTCGACGGACTCGACGGACGCCGAGGCCCTCGTGGACATCGGCGGCCACATCACGTCCATCTCGCTCCACGTCGGGGGCCACGTGCGCCTCGTGCGCATCGTCTCCGTCGGCGGCAGGAACATCACGTCGACCATCGCGCGCAACCTCGGTATCGAGGAGGGCGCGGCCGAACTCCTCAAGCGCGGCGACGCCGATCCGACCGGGGCCGAGGGCCTCGACCGGTCGAAGGCGCGGCAGGCAGCGCTCGACGGCGCGCGTCCCCTCATCGAGGACCTCGCCTCGACGCTCGAGTTCTCGATGAGCCAGGAGGCGGATCTCGACGTGAAGCGCATCGTGCTCACCGGGGGCGCCTCGCACCTCGACGGCCTCACGGACCTGCTCGACCAGCGCATCCATCTCCCCGTCACCCGGGCGAAGGTCTTCGGCCGCGCGCGGTCGCGCCTCGCGCCCGAGCTCGGCGCGATGGTCGAGGCGGGCGGCAGTTTCTCGGTCGCCATCGGCCTCGCGCTCGCTGAGCCGGAGACCGGACGCGGGGGGAGGCGCTCGTGAGTCGCGTCAACCTCCTGCCCGATGAGGTACGCCAGCAGCGACGCGGCCGCGCCCGCGCGCGCCAGATCCGCTTCTTCGGCCTGTGCGTGCTGTTCCTCCTCGCCGGGCTCTACGCGATCCGCACCGGGCAGATCTTCCTGCTGCGGCGTGGACCGGAGCAAGGCGCGGAGCAGCAAGCAGCCATCCAAAAACAACCCTACAAACCCGC
>JBJTYK010000116.1:0-3147 GCA_046082745.1 Actinomycetota bacterium
TCGCTTCGGCTGTTTCAACGGCGACGGTCGCTGGCGCGTTGGGCGCGGGGGGGGGCGGGGGGGCTCCCGGGACGGTGATGCGCGCCGGCGGCGCGACGTCGAGGTCGAGCGGCGGGAGGTCCTCCCCGCGGCTGCGGATGACCTCCTCGATCTGCCCCGCGGCGGCGACGAGCCGCTCGCGCATGTCCTTCAGGTGGTCGAGGACGAGTTCCCGTCGCGCGGTGAGGTCGGTGGCCGCCTTCCCGGCGCGCTCGCTCGCCTCGCGCACGAGCGTCTCGGCGCTCGCGAGCGCGGCGTCGGCGGTCGCCTGCGCCTCGGTGCGGATGCGGTCGGCCTAGGAGCGCGCGGCGGCGAGGAGCTCCTCGACCTTGCCCTGCGCGTCGGCGACGAGCCGCTGCGCACTCTCGTCGGCGGCGCGGATCGCGCCGGCGACGCGGCTCGCGACCTCCTGATACGGATCCGCCTGCGGAGCGCTCGAGGCGTCGGCGCGCTGGCGCGCGTCGCGCACCATGCCCTCGAGCTGCTCGATCTGGTCGGCGAGCTGCTCGAGGTAGGCACGGACCTGGTCGGGGTCGTAGCCCCGGCGCGTCGCGACGAACTCTCGGCGGCGGATCTGGTCCGCGCTCGCGAAGAGGGGGAGATCGAAGTCCTGGGCCATGCGCGCTCCTTTCGGTGGCGGATTCTAGATGACCGCGCCCCGCGGGGGGCGGAGCCTCAGGCGGTCGCCGGCGAGGCACCCCCGGCGCGCTCGCCCTCGTGGGCGAGGAGCGTCCGGAACGCGGTCATGGCGACCTCGACCTGGTCGGGCTCGGGGGTCCGCGTCGTGATCCGCTGGAGCCACAGGCCCGGCAGCATGATCGCGCGCACGAGCGCCGAGTCGGGGAAGCGCGCCCCGATCCGCAGGAGCTCGTAGGCGATGCCCGCGATGAGCGGGATCGCGACGAGCCGCGACCCGATGCGCCACCACAGGCCCGGATTCCCGAACGCCGCGAAGACGAGGATCGTGATGATCATCACGAGGATGAGGAAGTTCGTCCCGCACCGCACGTGGAGCGTCGGGAAGCGACCGATCGCGGCGGGCTCGAGCGGCTCGCCGTGCTCGTACGCGGAGATCGTCTGGTGCTCGGCGCCGTGGTACTGGAACGTCCGCCGGACGTCGCGCGAGCGACCCAGCGCGAGGAGGTAGACGAGGAAGAGCCCGACCCGCGCGAACCCCTCGAGGACGTTCACGAGGATCGATGACTCGACCCGCGTCGCGACCCAGCGGAACGCCGCGGCGGGCGCGACGATGAAGAGGCCGAGGAACAGGGCGATCGCGATCGCCATCGAGACGCCGACCTGCCACGAGGCCGGGGCCTCGTCCTCCGGCGTGATGACGCGGGCGGAGACCGAGAGCGCGCGGAAGCCGATCGCGAGCGACTGCCCGAGCGCGATGACGCCGCGCAGGAACGGGAGCCGCAGCCAGGGGACCCGTCGCACGACCGAGTCGATGTCGTGGGACTCGGTGTGGATGCCGCCGTCGGGACGCCGGACGGCGACCGCCCACGCGTCGCGGCCGCGCATCATGACGCCCTCGAGGAGCGCCTGCCCGCCGTACGAGTGGTCGGTCGGGGCGGACCCCGGGCGACCCACTACGCCTCGGGCGTCGGCGCCGGGGCCGTCTGCTTGCCGTAGCGCCGCTGGAACCGCTCGACGCGACCGCCCGTGTCCACGAGCCGCTGCTTGCCCGTGTAGAACGGGTGGCACTGCGAGCAGAGCTCGACCCGCAGGTCCTGCTTCGTCGAACGGGTCTCGAACGAGGCGCCGCACGACGAGCAGTGGACGCTCGTGACCTCGTAGGTGGGGTGGATCTCCTGCTTCATCGTCGTTCCCTCCCGGGCCGGCTAGGACGCCGGCGCCTTCGCGATCTCCTTCAGGAACTGCTCGTTCGACTTCGTGGCGCGGATCTTATCGGTGAGGAGCTCGAGCGCGGCCCCCGGCTCGAGGGCGTGGAGCACCCGGCGGAGCCTCCAGACGAGCGCGAGCTCCTCCGGCGGCATGAGGAGTTCCTCCTTGCGGGTCCCGCTCGCCTCGACGTTGATCGCGGGGAAGATCCGCTTCTCCGCGAGCGCCCGGTCGAGCCGGAGCTCCATGTTCCCGGTGCCCTTGAACTCCTCGAAGATCCCCTCGTCCATCCGCGACCCGGTCTCGACGAGGGCGCTCGCGATGATCGTCACGCTGCCGCCCTCCTCGATGTTGCGCGCCGCGCCGAAGAACCGGCGGGGCGGGTAGAGGGCCGTCGAGTCGATACCGCCCGACAGGATCTTCCCCGAGGCCGGCGCGGCGAGGTTGTACGCGCGCGCGAGACGGGTGATCGAGTCGAGGATGATCGCGACGTCCTGGCCCATCTCCGCGAGGCGCTTCGCGCGCTCGAGGACGAGCTCGGTCACCTGGATGTGCTGGTCCGGCGGCTTGTCGAAGGTCGAGTAGACGACCTCGGCCGGCTTCACCGTCCGCTGCCAGTCGGTGACCTCCTCGGGTCGCTCGTCGACGAGGAGCACGATGAGGTGCGTGTCGGGGTCGGACTGGATGATCCCGTTCGCGATGTTCTTCAGGACCGTCGTCTTCCCCGCCTTCGGCGGCGACACGACCATCCCGCGCTGCCCCTTCCCGATCGGCGCGACCATGTCGACGATGCGACCGGTCGTGTCGGTCGGGCCGGTCTCGAGGCGGTAGCGATCGTGCGGGAACAGCGGCGTGAGCTTCTCGAACTGCGGCCGCTGCTTCGCCTTCTCCGGGTCGAGGTCGTTCACCCGGTCGATCGACAGGAGCGCGGCGTACTTCTCGTTCTCGCGGGCGTGGCGGACCTTGCCGGTCACCGTGTCGCCCTTGCGGAGCATCGCGCGGCGCACCTGCGCGAGCGAGACGTAGACGTCCTCGGGTCCCGGCAGGTAGCCGGAGGTCCGCAGGAAGCCGTAGCCCTCGGGCAGGACGTCGAGCAGGCCGCTCACGCTCGGCGCGGCGGCGATCTCCTCCTCCGTCGCGGTGACCTCGCGCATGCCGCGCGGGCCGCGGTCGCCCCCGCGGTCGCTCCCGCGCTCGCCACCACGTCCGCGGCCGCGGCGGCGACCGCCGCCACCCCCGCCACCGCCGTGGCGCGGCGATTCG
>JBJTYK010000117.1:0-12767 GCA_046082745.1 Actinomycetota bacterium
GGCGCCCGCCCCCGCCCCTCCCCGTTCCGCGCTGACCGCCCGCCGCGCCGCGCGCGTGTGCGCGCGCGGCGCGGCGGGCATGGGTTCCCCGTCCAGTCGAACGGGGGACCCCATGCGTCCGCTTCCTCGCACCGCGCACACACCGCTCCGCGCCGCGCTCGGCGCGCTGGCGCTCGTCGTCCCGCTCCTCGCCGCGAACCCCGCGGCGGCGACCGCGGACCCGACCTGCGCATACGACGGATCGAGCACCGTCACGGTGACCGCCACGGGCGCCGACTCGTACGGCATCTACCTCTGGCGGGGCCCCGACGGCGTCACCGTCGGCTACGACGCGGGCACCCCGACGCGCGCGGTCGATCGGGTGGGGAACTACGCCGCCCTCCTCATGTGCTCGGGCGGGGACGGGGCGAACCCCGCGACGTCGGTGAGCATCTCCACCTCGACCCTCACGTGGACCGACGTCTACATCCAGGATCCGTCCGGCCACTGGGCCGGGACGACGGTCGCCGTCTCCGATTCGCAGACCGGCGATCAGGACGCCGTCGGCCTCGTCGGGACCTCGCTCGCCGACACGATCGACGCGACGAACCCGGGCTTCACGCTCTCGCTCACGAACGTCGACTTCCTCATGCTCGACGGCCTCGACGGCGACGACACGCTGACGCTCGCCGGGGGCACCGCCGAGCGGTACGCCTACGGCGACGGCGGCGACGACACCCTCATCGGCACCTCGGCGGTGGACGAGCTCCAGGGCGGGACGGGCGACGACGTCCTGCGCGGCGGCGGCGGCGCGGACCGCCTGATCGGGAACTCCGGCACCGACACCGCGAACTACGCGGACGCGACGGGGCCCGTGTCGGTGAACCTCGCCCGGCTGAAGGTGAGCGGGGCGGCGGGCGCGGACGCGCTCCAGACGATCGAGGGCGTCGTCGGGTCCGCGTACGCCGACGCGCTCAACGGCGACCGCGCGCCGAACACGATCGACGGCGGGGACGGCGACGACGTCCTGAAGGGCGACAAGGATGCCGACGTGCTCATCGGCGGTCTCGGTTCCGACATCGCGGCGGGCGGGTCGGGCACGGACACGTGCGACGCCGAGCGCGAGCGCACCTGCGAGCTCTGACGCCGGACGTTCGGCGCGGGAGCCGGCGGGGGTGGGGGCGGTAGGCTCCCGTCTCCGGCCCGGGTGTCGGAACTGGCAGACGACGGCGCCTTAAAAGCGCTTGTCCCGCGAGGGACGTGTGGGTTCGACTCCCACCCCGGGCACCGAACGCGTCGGGCCCGTCGACGCGCGGGGACGTCACCGCGACGCGGTAGGGTGCCCCCGTTCCCGGACGAGGAGGCACCGTGCCCGACGTGACGCTCGACCGACTGTTCCGCCAAGACGCGTGGGCGAACGAGAAGACGATCGCCTTCCTGCGCTCGCTCCCCGAAGCCACGCTCGCGATGCATGCGCACAGCACCGACTGGGACGTCGCGACGATCCTCGCGCACATCGTCAGCGCGGGCGAGAGCTACGCGGCGCGCATCGCGGGCCGAACGGACCGCGGGGAGCCCGCCGCGCCCGAGACGCACCGCGATCTCGCGGAGCTCGGCAAGCGCGCCGCCGCGGCGTGGGAGGAGCTCCGGGCCTTCGCGGCCGAGGGGTCCGACGCCGTGGTCGTCGAGGTCGACAACGGCCGCACGTTCCGCTACCCGCGGTCGGTCGTGCTCGCGCAGGCGGTCTACCACTCGATCGAGCACCGCGCGCAGCTCTACGGCGTGCTGAAGGCGAACCTCGTGGTGGGTCAGACGCTCGACGACATCGACGTCTGGTCGTACTCCCCGGCGGAGATGTCGTCGAACTGAACCGCGAGGCACTCCGCGCGCGCTTCCGCGAGGGCGTCGTCCTCGACGGCGGGCTCGCGACGGAACTCGAACGGCGCGGCGAGGACCTCGGCGACGACCTCTGGTCGGCGCGGGTGCTGCTCGAGGCGCCGGCGCGCATCCGGGAGGCCCACGCCGCGTTCTTCGCCGCGGGCGCGGACGTCGCGATCACCGCGTCGTACCAGGCGTCGTTCGAGGGGTTCGCACGTCGCGGCCTCGACGAGGCCGCGACGCGCGCCCTGCTCCGTCGCTCCGTCGAACTCGCGCGCGAGGCCGCCTCCGAGGTCGGCGGCGACCGCCTCGTCGCCGCGTCGGTCGGGCCCTACGGCGCGACGCTCGCCGACGGCTCGGAGTACGTCGGCCGCTACGGACGCACGTCGCGCGAGCTCGCGGACTGGCACCGCCCCCAGCTCGAGGCGCTCCTCGACGCGGGCGCGGACCTCCTCGCGATCGAGACGATCCCCGCGGCCGAGGAGGTCGAGGCGATCGTCGGCCTGCTCGGGGAGTACCCGGAGGCGATCGCGTTCGTGTCGTGCTCGTGCCGCGACGGCGAGCACCTCGCCGACGGGACGTCGTTCGCGGACGCGGCGGCGACCGCCGCGTCCGCCGCGGCCGTGATCGCCGTCGGCGTGAACTGCACCGACCCCGCGCACGTTCCGTCGCTCCTGCGTTCGGCGGCGGGCGTCGGCGCGCCGCTCCTCGCCTACCCGAACCTCGGCGCGACCTACGACGCGGCGACGAACACCTGGCACGCCGACGGTCCGCCGCCGGACCTCGGCGCCGCCTCGCGCGCGTGGCGCGCCGCCGGGGCGACGCCGGTCGGCGGGTGCTGCGGGGTCAGCCCCGAGGACGTCGCCGCGATCGCCGCGACGCGCTGACCTTCCCGTGCGCGCGCGCCTCTGCGAGGCGCGCGCACACAAGCTTGCGGACGAGCGTCTTCGGCAGCGGCCGGTCGTGCGGGAAGTGGAGCGCGCTCTTCGTCTGGCCGTAGCCGCGGAGCTCGTCGCGCATCGCGGGCAGGATGCCGCCGCTGAACGGGTAGAAGCTGCAGTGCTTCGCGCCGGCGGCGATCCCCGCGACGATCGCGCCCTCCACGCGGAACGCGGGCACGCCGTACGAGATGAGCTCCTCGGCGTCGGGGACGACCGCGAGGATCGACTCGCGCACGGCCCGGAGCGTCGCGCGCGCGGGTTCCGGGACCCCGCGGAAGTAGCCCTCGACCGTCGCCACGGTCAGGCGAGCCGCGTGCCCTCGCGCCAGGAGACCCCGACGCTGCGGTGGTACGCGCCGATGATCTCCCGCGGGGCGATGCGCTCGAGCTCCTCGACCGGCGAGGGCAGGTACCGCAGCTCCGCGCGGCCCTGCCAGACCTCCGAGCCCTCCCAGTCGAACGAGCGCATCGTGACGAGCTCGTCCATCGACGGGGACTTCCCGGCCTCGATCGACGGGAACGTCCGGTGGTGGAGCATCGGGAGCGCGTTCACGAAGCCGTTCGTCTCCGACGGCCCCGTGATCTCGAACGAGGCGTCGATGATGCGTCGGTCGTGGACCGCGACGCTCGCCGCGAAGCGTCCGCCCGGCTCGAGGCGCGGGCCCGCCTTCCCGTAGCGCACCGGCCGCGTCATCCAGATCGAGCCGAGTTTCTTCGGGTAGCCCTGGTGCCAGCCGCGCACGAGCGCGAAGTCCTTGTCGACCCAGATGTAGACGCAGCGCGAGTAGAGCTCGCCGCGGTACTTGCACCGAACGACGACGAACGCCTCCTTGTACTGCGAGCGCACGGGATCGCCGAGCTCCTCGAACGAATCGCTGCACGACTGCCAGTCCGCGAAGATGCACGCGACCGCGCCGGGGTCCTCGTCGGCGGGCTCGAGCGGGGCGGGGAGGAGTTCCGCGACCGCCGCGGGGTCGGTGCGGTACTCGATCGTGAGGAGGTCGCCGGAGTAGTGCCACGGCGGCGGTGCGAGGATCGAGGCGCGCCCCTCGGGCGAGCGCGGCGGCAGGAACCCTCGGAGCTCGGCCACGGGCGGCATACTACCCCCCGTGGAGACGCGCAGGATCGTGCTCGACGGCGTTGCGACCGAGGTCACGCGCGACGGCGACGACCTCGTCGCGCACGACGGTCGGCGCGTGCCGGTCGGGGCGGCGTTCCACCTCCCGCCGGTCGTGCCGACGAAGATCCTCTGCGTCCACCTGAACTACGCGAGCCGCGTCCGCGAGTTCGGGACGACGCTGCCGGCCGCACCGACGTACTTCCACAAGCCGATCTCCGCGCTGAACGCCCACGGCGGCGACGTCGTGCGTCCGCCGCGCTGTCGGTACCTGAACTACGAGGGCGAGATCGCCATCGTGATCGGCGAGATGACGAAGGGCATCGCGCCCGCCGAGGCCGACGCGCACATCGCGGGCTACACGATCGGAAACGACTTCGGCCTCCACGACTTCCGCGACACCGACGCGGGCTCGATGCTCCGCGTGAAGGGCTCCGACACGCTCTGCCCGCTCGGCCCGGGACTCGTCCGCGACTGGGACTTCCGCGGCAAGCGCATCCGCACGCTCGTGAACGGACGCGTCGCGCAGGAGGCCTCGACCGACGAGATGGCGTGGGACATGCGCTACCTCGTCGCCGACCTCGCGCGCACGATCACGCTCCTGCCCGGCGACGTGATCCTCTCGGGCACGCCCGCGAACTCGCGGCCGGTCGAGCCGGGCGACGTCGTCGAGGTCGAGGTCGAGGGGCTCGGGACGCTCCGCAACGCCGTCGTCGAGGGCGACCTCCCGGTGCGCGACGACGTCGGCGCCCAGCCGACGGAGTCCGAGGAGGTCCGCTCGACCGCCCTCGGTGGCGACTGGGAGTTCCGGGGCATCCGACCGCCGCAGCGCGGCTGACCGGTTCGCGCGCCGCGCGGGCCGGGGGTATCCTGCGGCCCAGCGTCGTGCGCGTGAGGAGGGGGACGTGGATCTCTCGGGCAAGCGGCTCCGGCTCCTGTGGTCCGATCTCCTCGGACTCGAGCGTGGGAAGTACCTCTACGGCGACTGGCAGGACCGCGGTCGGGCGAACTTCTGCCTGACGACGATGGTCACGATCCTCGACCGCGAGATCCTCCCCGTGCGCGGACTCGCCTTCGACGTCGGACTGCCCGACCTCGAGGCGACGCTCGACCCCGCGTCGCTGCGACCCGGCTGGGAGCCGAACACCGTCGTGGGGATCGGCGACCTCTCGCACCGCCACGAGCCGCTCGCGATCGATCCGCGCGGCATCCTGCGCGCCGCGATCGAACCCTGGCGCGCGCGCGGCCTCGAGCCGCAGGTCGCGTTCGAGTTCGAGTTCTACCTCCTGCGCCCCGACGCCGAGGGCGGCTGGGCGGGCATCCACACCCCGGCGTCGCGCGTGTACGGCACCGGGATGGCGGTCGACCCCGAGGGCGTCGTGAACGAGATCGTCGACACGGCGGCGGCGTGCGGGCTCTCGATCGAGGCGTGGTGCACGGAGTTCGACGACGGCCAGTTCGAGGTGAACATCCGCTACCGCGACGCGCTCGAGGCCGCCGACGACGCGTTCCTGTTCCGCCTGCTCACGCACGAGGTCGCGGCGCGCCGCGGCCACCGCGCGACGTTCATGGGGCGGCCGTGGTCGGGCAAGGGCGGCAGCGGCCTCCACGTGAACCTCTCGTTCCGCGACCGCGAGGGCCACAACGCCCTCTACGACCCGAACGCGCCCGACGGGCTCACCGCGCTCGCGCACCACTGCATGGCGGGCCAGCTCGCGTTCCACGCCTCGAGCGCGGCGATCCTCGCGCCGACGGTGAACGCGTACAAGCGGCTGCTGCCCGACATGATGAACGGCTACTGGGGGAACTGGGGCCACGACGACCGGACGGTCGCGATCCGCATCTCGCCCGACCGCGGCCCGGCGACGCGCCTCGAGAATCGCGTCGCCGACGGCGCGGCGAGCCCGTACCTCGCGGCGGCGGCGCTCCTCCACAGCTCGCGCTTCGGCCTCGAGCAGGAGCTCGGGCTCCCGGACCCGCAGCCGCGCGGCGAGCCGCCGGTCGCGTCGACCCACATCCCCGGCAACCTCCTCGAGGCCGTCGAGGCGTTCGAGGCCGACGCGCGGCTCGGCGAGGCGTTCGGCCCGTGGTTCGTGGAGACCTGGGGCGCGCTGAAGCGCGCGGAGTGGGAGCGCTACGTCGCGGCGGTCGCCGATCCCACGACGGTCGAACCGACGGAGTGGGAGCTGGCCTACTACCAGCCCTTCTTCTAGCCGATGCCCGACGCCGTCGACCTCGAGCGCATCGACCTCGTCGACCCGGACAGCTACGTCGATGACGTCCCGTGGCCGTGGTTCGACGCGCTGCGGCGCGAGCGACCGGTCGCGTGGCACGAGGAGCCCGCGCCGAACCACGGCTTCTGGTCGGTCACCCGCTACCAGGACCTCCTCGACGTCCACATGGACTGGGAGACGTACTCCTCGGAGAAGGGCGCGGTCGCCCTCGAGGAGCTCGACGCCGAGCAGCTCGAGGTGCGGAAGTCGATGCTCGAGACCGACCCGCCGCGCCACCGCGACCTGCGGAACATCTGCAACAAGCGCTTCACGGTCCGCGGCCTGCGTCCCTACGAGGACTTCATCCGCACGGTCGCGCGCGGGGTGCTCGACCAGGCGCTCGAGCGCGAGGAGTTCGACTTCGTCCTCGAGATCTCGAAGGAGCTGCCGATCCGCTTCCTCTGCGCGATCTTCGAGGTGCCGCAGGGCGACGCGCCGATGCTCATCGACTGGGGCGACGCGATGATCGGCAACCAGGACCCGGAGTACTCGGCCGCGGTCGTCGACCGCGAGGACACCGAGGCGTTCCGGCTGCTGCCGTTCCGTTCGCCGATCGCGCGCGAGGTGTTCGCGTACGGCCGGCGGCAGCGCGACCTGCGCGTCGAGGAACCGACCGAGGACGTCATCACCGCCCTCACGGTCGCGCAGCAGGAGGGCATCCTCTCCGACCGCGACTACGACAACTACTTCTCGCTCCTCATGATCGCGGGCAACGAGACGACGCGGCACACGATCAGCCACGGGATGCTCGCGCTGATGGACCACCCCGAGCAGCTCGAGGCCCTCACGCGCGACCCCTCGCTCATCCCGAACGCGGTCGAGGAGGTCCTGCGGTGGGCGACGCCGGTCATGCACTTCCGTCGCACCGCGACGCGCGACACCGAGCTCGGCGGCCAGCGTATCCGCGAGGGCGACAAGGTCGTCACCTGGTACATCAGCGCGAACCGCGACGAGACCGTCTTCGAGGACCCGTACCGCTTCGACATCCGCCGCCACCCGAACCAGCACGTGACGTTCGGGCCGGGCGGTCCGCACTTCTGCCTCGGCGCCCACCTCGCGCGGCTCGAGACCCGGGTGCTGTTCGAGGAGCTCCTGCCGCGCCTCGCCTCGATCGAGCGGACCGGGCCGGTCGAGCGGATGCGCTCGAACTTCGTCCACGGCATCAAGCACCTGCCCGTGCGCGTCCGGCAGCGATGAGGGCCGGGTCTACACTCCGCCCGTGAGGTCGATCCTCTTCGTCCGCAACGACCCCGTCGAGACCTTCGGCGTCGGTCCCGGGGCGATGGCGGACGCGGGCGCCGCCGTCGAGGTCTTCCACGCCCCCGAGGGCGGGGCGGCGCCCGCGGCCACCGACCACGCCGGCATCGTCCTGTTCGGCGGGACCTGCAACGCCGACGACCTCGAGGGCCACCCGTTCCTCGCGGAGGTCCGAGGGCTCGCCGCCGACGCGATCGAGCACGGCGTGCCGCTCCTCGGCATCTGCCTCGGCGCGCAGATCATCGCGCGCGTGTTCGGCAAGGCCGTCCCGAAGGCGCCCGTGCGCGAGGTGGGCTTCGAGCCGATCCGCCCGACCGCGGCGGCGGCCGACGACCCGCTCCTCGCGCACTACGCCGACGGCGACCCCGTCTTCCACTGGCACGAGGACACCTACGAGCTCCCCGACGGCGCGACGCTCCTCGCGACCGGCGACCGCGTGCCGAACCAGGCGTACCGCGTCGGCGAGCGCACGTGGGGCATCCAGTTCCACCTCGAGCTCGACGCGGCCGAGTACCGCTACTGGCGCGACGTGTTCCACGAGCGCGGCGGCGACCTGCTCCGCGACTGGGGGAAGGACGTCGCGACGGTCGAGGCCGAGGTCGCGCGCCACATGGAGGCCGCCGAGGAACGCGGACGCGAGGTCTTCCGGCGCTTCGCGAAGGTCGCGGCGGAGGCGCGGTGAGTCCGCCCGCGATCGGCGTCGTGTCGTACCGGCTCGCGCCGGGCCGCGTGAAGGGTTGGACCGTCGGCGGCTACGGCCTGCCGGCGAACTACGTGGACGGCCTGCGGCGCGCCGGCGGACGACCGCTCCTCATCCTCCCGGGCGACGACGTCCCGCTCGCCGAGGTCCTCGACGGGCTCGACGGCCTCCTCCTCATCGGGGGCGGCGACGTCGACCCAGCGCGCTACGGGCAGGAGGCGCACACGGCGAACTACGGCCTCGACGCGGTGCGCGACGACTTCGAGCTCGCCCTGCTCGTCGAGGCCGACGCGCGCGCGCTGCCCACGCTCTGCATCTGCCGCGGGATGCAGGTCCTGAACGTCGCCTTCGGCGGGACGCTCTTCCAGCACCTTCCCGACGAGGGACGCTTCCTCGAACACGGCCAGCCGACGACGGGGGAGCAGCGCCTCCACCCGGTGACGGTCGAGGCGGGCACGCTCCTCGCGGAGGCGACCGGCGCGCGGGAGCTGCGCTCCTCGTGCCACCACCACCAGGGCGTCGACCGCGTCGGCGAGGGCCTGCGGGTGTCGGCGCGCGCGGCCGACGGGCTCGTCGAGGGCATCGAGCGCGACGGGACGGGGTGGATGCTCGGCGTCGAGTGGCACCCCGAGGACACCGCGGGGGAGGACGGCGCGCAGCAGGGACTCTTCGACGCGCTCGTCGCGCGGGCGGGGGCACCCCGGCCGTGACGGTGCGGCGCGCGGTCGTCGAGGGCGTCGAGGTCGCGACCGGGCACTGGATCGGCGGCGAACGCGTCGATCCGGGGCCGACGTTCGAGGACCGCTCGCCGATCGACGAGACGGTGATCGCCGAGGTCGCGCGCGGCGGCGCGGCGGAGGTGGACGCGGCGGTCGCCGCCGCGCGCGACGCGTTCCCGCGCTGGGCGGGGCTCGGTCCGTCCGGACGCGCGGACGTCCTCCACGCGCTCGCCGACGCGATCGAGGCCGCGGTCCCGCGGCTCGCCGCGGTCGAGACGCGCGACAACGGCTCGCTCCTGCGGTCGATGGAGCGCAGCGTCATGCCGCGGACCGCGCACAACTTCCGCTACTTCGCCGACCACCTCCGCGCGCTCGCGCACGGCGACTTCGAGACGCGCGGCCACGCGAACCACGTGACGTGGGACCCCGCCGGCGTGAGCGCGGTCATCACCCCGTGGAACGCGCCGCTCATGCTCGGCACCTGGCGCCTCGCGCCGGCGCTCGCCGCCGGCGACACCGTCGTGTTCAAACCGCCGGAATGGGCGCCGCTCACGGCGTCGATGCTCGCCGACCTCGCGCGCGACGCCGGGATGCCCGACGGCGTGCTGAACGTCGTCCAGGGGATCGGGGAGGAGGCCGGCGCGGCGCTCGTCGCGCACCCCGACGTCGACCGCATCGCGTTCACGGGCTCCGTCGCGACCGGACGCCTCGTCGCCGCGTCGGCCGGCGCGAACCTCACGCCGACCTCGCTCGAGCTCGGCGGGAAGTCGCCGTTCCTCGTCTTCGCCGATGCCGACCTCGACGCGGCGATCGCGCAGGCCGTGAACCAGTACGACAACGCGGGGCAGGTCTGCCTCGCGGGCACCCGGCTCCTCGTCGAGGCGTCGGTCGCGGAGCGCTTCCTCGAGGGGTTCCTCGCCCGGGCCGGGGCGCTGCGGCAGGGCGACCCCCGCGAGGAGACGACCGACCTCGGCCCGCTCATCGCCCGGGAGCACTTCGAGCGCGTGGACGGCTACGTGGCCCGCGCGCGGAAGGCGGGGGCCCGGGTCGTGCTCGGCGGGGGACCGAACGCGGACCTCGGCGGTCTGTACTACCGTCCGACGCTGTTCGCGGACGTGCCCGACGGCGCGGAGATCCTCCGGGACGAGGTCTTCGGCCCGGTGCTCACGCTCCAGACGTTCGCGGACGAGGAGGAGGGGGTCGCGATGGCGAACGACACGCGCTACGGCCTCGCGGGCATCGTCTACACCGGCGATCCCGCGCGCGCCGAACGCGTCGCCGCGCGGCTGCCCGGCGGCACGATCTGGGTGAACTGCTTCTTCGTCCGCGACCTGCGCGCGCCGTTCGGCGGGGCGCGCGACTCCGGGATCGGCCGCGAGGGCGGCACCTGGAGCTTCGACTTCTACGCCGACGTGAAGAACGTCGTCACCGCACCGTGGGGAGGGAACTGATGGGGGAGATCGTCGGAGCAGGGCTCGTCGCGCACGTGCCGACCATCATGCTGCCGGAGCAGGTCCGGCTCGAGATCAACGACGGGAAGGAGATCACGCTCGTGCCCGGCCTGCGCCGGATGCGCAGCGAGGTCCTCGACCGCCTGAAGCCCGACACGATCATCGTGCTCGACACCCACTGGGAGTCGACGTTCGAGCACATCGTGACGGCGCAGGACCGTCGTTCGGGGACGTTCACGTCGCACGAGCTGCCGCGCGGCATGAGCGCCATCCCGTACGACATGCCCGGCGATCCGGAGCTCGCGCGCGCGATCGCCGCCGAGGCCGAGGGCCGCGACGACACGTGGATCCTCGCGTGCGACGACCCGTACCTGCCGATCTTCTACGGGACGGTGAACATCTGGTCGTTCCTGAACGGCGGCGAGCGGTGGATGAGCGTCGCGATCAACCAGTGCTGCACGACCGAGGATTTCCTCCTCCTCGGGGACCTCATCGGCAGGGCCGTCGCGAAGACCGACCGGCGCGTCGTGATCCTCGCCTCGGGCGGCATGACCCACCGGTTCTTCTCGTTCCGGGAACTGCGCAACCGCGAGTCCTCGGACGTGAAGAACATCATCAGCCCCGAGTCGCTCGAGGCGGACCGCAAGGTCCTCGGGATGTTCGAGCGGGGCGATCACCGGGCGATCCTCGACTGGATGCCGGAGTACAAGAAGTTCGGCCCGGAGGGGAAGTTCGGGCACTACCTCATCATGCTCGGCGCCCTCGGGGGCGCGTCCTGTACCGCGAAGGGGGAGCGCTTCTCGGAGTACGAGGCCTCCGTCGGCACGGGGCAGGTGCACGTCTGGTTCGAACGCCCGGCGGGGGGCTGGGCGGCCTAGACCGCGCGAGCGGTCCGGACAGGGAGGGAAGATGTCCTCGCAGGAAGCGTACGAACGGCTCGGGGCGAAGAAGCTCTCGCTCGTCGACGTCGTCGCCCAGTCGGTCGGGTTCATGGGACCCGTCTTCTCGGCGGCCTTCCTCATCCCGCTCATCGCGGGGCTGAACGCGACCGGCAACGGTGCCGGGCTCGCGACGCCGTTCGCGGTCATCCTCGCCGCGGTCGGGACGTTCGCGATGGGGTGGATCGTCGCGGAGTACGCGAAGCGGATCCACGCCGCCGGCTCGCTCTACGACTACGTCACGAACGGGCTCGGGCCGCGGGTCGGCGCGCTCGCCGGCTGGCTCTACTACGGCGCGACGACCGTGCTCGCGTCGGCGATCGCCGTGCTGATCGGCGGGCTCATCCACGACACCCTCGCGGGCGAGTTCGGGTTCACGGCGATCCCGTACTGGGGATGGAACCTCGCGTTCGTGGCCCTGGTCGCGTACGTGATGTGGGCCGGGGTCCAGATCTCGACGCGGGTCCAGCTCGCGCTGTCGCTCGTCTCGGCGGCGGTCGTCCTGTTCTTCTTCGTCGACGTGATCCTGAACGCCCCGTCGCAGGACCTCTCGGTGTTCACGCCGGCGGCGTCGGACCAGGGCTGGGGCGGGATCCTGTTCGGGGTCCTCTACGGGGTGCTCATCTTCGTCGGCTTCGAGACCGCGGCGAACCTCGCTGAGGAGACCGCGGAACCGAAGCGCTCGATCCCGCGGGCGATCCTCGCGAGCGTCGTCATCGTGTCGGCGTTCTACCTCATCGCCGCGTACGCCCAGGTCGCGGGCTTCGGGTTCGACCTCGGGACGCTCCTCGGCGAGGCATCCGCGGCGCCGCTGTTCGCGCTCGGGTCGCCGGCGGAGGTCGGCGGCTACGGCTCGACGACGATCCTGCGGCTCCTCGAACTCGTCGTCGTCCTCGACATCGCCGCGGTCGGCGTCGGCGCCGCCACGGCGTCGAGCCGGGGCGTGTTCGCCCTCGCGCGCGACCGGCGCATCCCCGCGTACTTCGCGAAGGTCTCGGCCTCGCACGGCGGCCCCGTCGGGGCGATCGCGTTCGTGTCGGGATGGAGCCTGTTCGTCGTGCTCTGGGAGTGGTTCGGCCCCGGCATCGCGCCGCTCGACGGCTACTTCCCGATGTTCGCGTGGCTCTCGACGTTCGGCGGGTTCTCGCTCACGGTCGTCTACTTCCTGATGTGCCTCGGCGCGCTCCGCGGGCTGCAGGACATCGGCGGCAAGGCGATCGTCGCGTCGGTCGTCGGGATGCTCGTGTCGGGCGGCGCCGTGTTCGGTGGCATCTACCGACAGGGACACCCGTTCGACAAGATCTGGATGACCGCGGCGGTCTGGGTCATCCTCGGCGTCGTCGTGACCTCCGTGCTCCACGGACGTCGGCGCGCGACCGAGGTGCTCGCCGACCTCACGGACTGAGGGGCGGGGGGGGTGGGGGGGGGGACACCCCCCCAAAGGCCCCCCCCCAACCCCCCCCCCCCCCCCCCCCCCCCCCCCAAACAAAAACCCCCCCCGCCCACAAAACCCCC
>JBJTYK010000118.1:0-6072 GCA_046082745.1 Actinomycetota bacterium
CTCGTCCCCGCCGACCGACCGCTGAAGGGCGGCGCCGTCGAGCGCATCGTCGGCGAGCACGCGCTCGACGCCGCGCTCTTCGCCGGCGACGACCTCGCCGACCTCGAGGCCTTCCAGGCGCTCGATCGCCTCGCGGCGCAGCGCGAGGGGTTCGTCGCGGTCCGGGTCGCGGTCCGCGGGTCGGAGACGCCCGCCGAGGTGCTCGACGCCGCCGACGTCGTCGTCGACGGCCCCGAGGGCCTCGTGGCCCTCCTCGCTCAGCTCGCCTGACGCAGGAGCCGCGTCCGCCGTCGCGCGGCGTCCTCGAGGTCGTCGAGCTGCCCGCGGATCCAGCGCTCGGGCGGATTCGCGAGGACGAGCCGCGCGAGCCCGCGGGCGCGCCGGCGCCGTTCGTCGACGCCCATCGCGAGCCCGCGTTCGATCGCGGACGCCGTCTCGTCGAGGTCGTAGGGGTTCACGCCGATCGCGTGGCGCGCGAGCCGACCGTAGGCCCCGGCGTTGCGGGAGAGCACGAGCGTCCCCGACCGTCGGTTCACGAGGGGCCCCTCCATCGCGACGAGGTTCATCCCGTCGATGACGGGGTTCACGAGGAGGACGTCGTAGAACGCGTATGCCGCGAGCGCGCCCTCGTAGTCCTCCTGGAGGCGCACGGTGACCGGGGTCCAACTCGCGGTGCCGAACTGCCGGTTCACGCGATCGGCCTCCGCGAGGCACTCGTCCGCGTACGTCCGGTACTCCGGGATGTCGAGCCGCGAGGGGCTGAGCATCGCGAGGAACTGGACCCTGCCGCGCCAGCCGGGGTTGCGGCGCAGGAAGAGCTCGTAGGCGAGGAAGCCGCGGACGATGTTCTTCGACAGTTCCAGCCGGTCGACGCGGAGGATCATCGCCCCCGTCCCGCGCCACGTCTGGAACTCGCGTCGACGCCGACGGACCCGGTCCCCGTCGGTCTCCGCGCGGATCGCGCCGGCGTCGACGGAGATCGGATGGACGCGCGTGCGCACCTCGCGGCCGTCGACGAGGAGCCGCGACCGCCCGAGGTCGGCGTGGACGCCGGGGAGCCCGCGCGCGGTCATGAGGAAGTTCTCCGCCCAGCCGCGCGCGTGGAACCCGAGCACGTCGGCCCCGAGCATCCCGTAGAGGATCCGGTCGGCGATCCGCTCGGGGAGGATCCGGAAGTACGTCGGCCCGGCGATCGAGGTGTGCGAGAAGTGCGCGATCGCGGCATCGGGCAGGAGCTCGCGGAGCATCGCCGGGACGAGCGCGAGGTGGTAGTCCTGCACGAGGAACGTCGGCCTGCCCGGCAGGCGACCGGCCTCCTCCGCCATCGCGACCGCGAACGTGCGGTTCACCCGCTCGTAGGCCTCGAACACGCGCGGGACGTCCTCGCCGAACAGCGGCGAGCGCACGGTGTCCCAGAGGTGGTGGTGCGCGAACCACAGGAGCCCGTTCGACACACCCGCGTAGTAGCCGTCGTAGTCGTCCTGCGCGATCTCGAGCATGCGCAGGCCGAAGGGGAAGCCGTGGCTCCCGAGGTCGATCGCGCGGTCGCCGGCTCCGCCGGCGACCGCGCGATCGGTCGCCGTCATCGCCGCGGCGACCCACGTGCCGCCCCCGTCCTGGAGCGCGCCGGTGAGCGCGGTGACGAGTCCGCCGGAGCCGCGCCGCGCGCGCGGTCCGTCCGGGCCGGGCTCGAAGGCGACCGGTCCGCGGTTCGAGCCGACGACGACCGCGCGATCGGTCATGCGATCGACGCGAGGAGCCGCAGCTGCTCCTCGAGCTCCCGGAGCGTGAGGAACCGCTCCCGCACGCGCTCGCGACCCGCCTTGCCCATGCGCTCCGCGAGCCCGGGATCGAGGAGGAGCTCGACGATGCGCTCGGCGCACGTCGCGACCGAGTCCACGAGGAACCCGGTCGCACCGTCCTCGACCTGGATCCGGATGCCGCCGACGTCGCCGCCGACGACCGGGCGCTCCTTCCACATGCCCTCCGCGACGACGAGCCCGAACCCCTCTCGCAGCGACTTCTGGACGACGACCGTCGCCTGCCGCTGGAACGCGTTCACCTCGAGGTCGCCGACGCCGTCGAGGTTCGTGAGGAGGTGGACGTCGGCGTCGCCCGCGGCGTGGTCGCGCGTGGCCTCGAGGTAGTGGCGCCCCTCGGGGTCGTCGTCGGCGAGCGACCCGACCATCGCGAGCTGGAGGCCGGGCACGCGCTCGCGCGCCGCGCGGAAGGCATCGATGACCCCGAAGGGGTCCTTCCACGGGTCGAAGCGTGAGACCTGCACGAGGAGCGGCCGGTCGGGGTCCACCCCGTAGTGGGCGACGAGCCCGCGGACGGCGTCGGGCTCGAGCGGGGCGTTCTTCGGCGAGCGCGGATCGATCGAGGGCGGGATGCAGGCGACACGCGGGCCGCGGACGCCCGGCCGGACGAAGTCGGGGATCGTGAAGATCGCGGCGTCGTAGCGGTTCACCGCGGGTTCGAGGAAGCCCCAGACGGGCGCGAACGGCGCGGAGACGTCGATGTGGCAGCGCCAGACCCACTTCCCCTCGCGGCGCCCCTCGTCCTCGAGGACGTCGAGGAGGGCGAGCGGCTGCGGGTCGTGGACGAGCACGAAGTCGAACCCGTCGGAGAACGCCTCGGCGTTCGCGCACACGCGTTCCCAGTAGAGGTCCTCCATCTCGACGGTCCAGGCGACGTCGGCGCCCTGGAGCGCGTTGTGCATCGCCTTCGTGACCGCGAAGAATTCCTCGGAGCCCTGGAACAGCCCCCAGGTGACCTCGATGCCGAGGTCGGCGAGGAGCGGCACGTGGGAGTGGAGGAGCTCCGCGACGCCACCGCCGTACGCGGTGCTGTTCACCTGGAGGAGGCGGGCGCCCGCGAGCGGGGCGGCGGCCTCGCGCAGGCGTTCGAGCGCGGCCTCGCCGGCGTCCTCGCGGTAGTCGTCGAGTCGCCGCTCCTGCACGGGGACGGTGTGGAGCACGGAGCCACTCTAGGGACGGGCCCGGAATCAGGCGGTCCGCGCCCGCGTTGACACCCCCGGCACCCCTTCCTACGCTGGCTCGGACCGGTCCCGGAGGCCCGCGGTGCTGAAGATCTCCCAGAAGCTCGAGTACGCGATGCGCGCGATGATCGAACTCGCGTCGCGCTGGGGGAGCGGCGACCTCGTGCCCGCGCGGGAGATCGCCGAGTCGCAGCAGATCCCGCAGCGCTTCCTCGAGCAGCAGCTCGGCGCGCTCGGGCGCGCGGGGCTCGTCGAGAGCTTCCGGGGGGCGGGCGGGGGCTGCCGCATCGCCCGCGACCCGGCGACGATCACGGTCGCCGACATCGCGGACGCGATCGAGGGGCAGCTCTTCCCGATGTTCTGCCTCGAGCCCTCCGACCACACGTGCTTCGCGGACTCGCGGTGCGGGCTCCAGGGGTTCTGGGGCGACGTGGCGCGCGCCATCGAGGGCGTGCTGCGTCAGACGACGGTCGCCGAACTCGCGGCGCGGCAGGAACGCCTCGCCCCCGTGTTCACGGCGACGGATCTGCGGAGCCGGCTGAACTGAGCCCGCCGGCCTTCGGGCCGGGCCTCGCGGCCCGGCCCGACCTGCCTCCTCTGGCTCCGGCTAGGCGCTCTTGCCCAGGATGCGCATGACCTTCGTGCCGCAGGTCGAGCACTTGCCCTGCGCGGCCTTGCGGCCGTTCTTCAGCTCGACGACCTCACCCTCGAAGTTGACCTTCGTGCGGCACTTCACGCAGTACGCCTCGTAGCTCGCCATCAGGCGATTCTCCTTCCCCCCGGGGAGCTCCCCGGAACAGGCTTCGAGGCCGCCCGATGGCGACCTCGCAGGCACGATGCTCCCCGCTCGCAGGCACGGTTGCAAGCACCCGGGGCGGCGATCCGTGCGTGGCCCGTGCTCAGGACGTGCCCGGGTCGTGCCTGGCCAGCTCCCGGCCCGTGCCTGGCGGGGGCCGCCCCGTGCCTGCCCGGGCCCTCGGGGATCGCGCCCGGACGGCCCCCGCGCTCGCGCCGCGGCGCCCCTTCGCCGTACGATGCGCCCCCCAGGCACCGAGGAGGCGCGCATGGCCGACGTCGAGCACACGATCTCGGCGCTCCTGTCCGAGGAGCGGGTCTTCGAGCCGCCGCAGGCGTTCGCCGCCGGCGCGGTCGTCGCGGACCCCGCGATCTACGAGCGGGCGGAGGCCGACCCCGAGGCCTTCTGGGCCGAGCAGGCCGAGCGGCTCGAGTGGTCGCGCCGCTGGGACCGGGTCATGGAGTGGAACCCGCCCTGGGTGCAGTGGTTCCAGGGCGGCCGCCTGAACGTCGCCGTGAACTGCCTCGACCGTCACGTCGCCGCGGGCGGCGGCGACAAGGTCGCCTACCACTGGGTCGGCGAGCCGGGGGAGCGCCGCACGATCACGTACGCGCAGCTCCTCGACGAGGTCCAGCGCTTCGCGAACGTGCTGAAGGGGCTCGGCGTCCGCCGCGGCGACCGCGTGAACATCTACCTCGGCATGGTGCCCGAGCTCCCTGTCGCGATGCTCGCGTGCGCGCGGATCGGGGCGCCGCACTCGGTCGTGTTCGGCGGGTTCTCCGCGGACTCGCTGCGGGACCGCATCAACGACGCGGGGGCGAAGCTCCTCATCACCGCCGACGGCGCGTACCGCCGCGGGCAGGTCGTCCCGCTGAAGGCGAGTTCCGACGAGGCCGTCGAGGGATGTCCGACGATCGAGCACGTCGTCGTCGTGCGCCGCACCGGCGAGACGGTCCCGTTCACCGAGGGCAGGGACCACTGGTACGACGACCTCATGGCGGACGCCGCGCCGACCTGCGAGCCCGAGGAGATGGACGCCGAGGACCTCCTCTACCTCCTCTACACGAGCGGCACGACCGGCAAGCCGAAGGGCATCGCGCACACGACCGGCGGCTACCTCACGCAGGTCTCGGCGACGCACCGGTGGGTGTTCGACATCCGCGAGGACGACGTCTACTGGTGCGCGGCCGACATCGGCTGGGTCACGGGCCACTCCTACATCGTCTACGGGCCGCTCTCGAACCACACGACGGGCGTCATCTACGAGGGCGCCCCCGACTGGCCCGACAAGGACCGGCTCTGGCAGATCGTCGAGGACCACCGCGTCACGATCCTCTACACGGCACCGACGGCGATCCGCGCGTTCATGCGGTGGGGGACGGAGTTCCCCGCGCGGCACGACCTCTCGTCGCTGCGGCTCCTCGGCTCGGTCGGCGAGCCGATCAACCCCGAGGCGTGGGTCTGGTACTGGAAGTACATCGGCACGGAACGCTGCCCGGTCGTCGACACGTGGTGGCAGACCGAGACGGGCGCGATCATGATCAGCCCGCTCCCGGGCGTCACCTCGCTGAAGCCCGGCTCGGCGACCCGGCCGCTCCCCGGCGTCGCGGCCGACGTCGTCGACGAGCAGGGCCGCTCGGTCCCCCTCGGCGGCGGCGGCTACCTCGTGCTCCGACGCCCCTGGCCGTCGATCGCCCGCACGATCTGGGGCGATCCCGACCGCTACGTCCAGACCTACTTCGGGAAGTACGGGGAGTCGGTCTACGTGGCCGGCGACGGCGCGAAGCGCGACGAGGAGGGCTACTACTGGCTCCTGGGCCGCATCGACGACGTCATGAACGTCGCGGGCCACCGCCTCTCGACCTACGAGATCGAGAGCGCGCTCGTCGACGACCCGAAGGTCGCCGAGGCCGCGGTCGTCTCGCGCCCCGACGACCTCGTCGGCGAGGCGATCGTCGCGTTCGTCACCCTGAAGTCGGGGTTCGAGGGCGACGACGCGGTGGCGAAGCAGCTCCGCGAACACGTCGCCGACAAGATCGGGAAGATCGCCCGGCCGCACGGCATCATCTTCACGACCGACCTGCCGAAGACGCGCTCGGGGAAGATCATGCGACGCCTCCTCCGCGACGTCGCCCGCGGCCGCCCGCTCGGCGATGTCACGACGCTCGCGAACGCCGAGATCGTCGAGGCCATCCACGGGATGGTCGAGTCGGGAGCAAGGAACGGCAAAACACGTCCATCAAGGAGCAGCCAAGCCACCGAACAGAAAAACAAC
>JBJTYK010000119.1:0-2950 GCA_046082745.1 Actinomycetota bacterium
CAGGCCGAGGCACTCCGGGCGCGTCGCCTTCACAGAAACCCGCCCGAAGTCGATCACGATCGCAGACGCGAGCGCGGCGCGCATCGCGTCGCGCATAGGCGCGATCGCCGGGCGGTCGCAGATCACCGTGACGTCGGCCGAGACGGGTGCGAGCCCGTCGGCGGCCACGAGCGCGACGGTGCGCGCGAGGAGGTCCGGCCCGGCGATCCCGGCGAACGCCGGGTCGGTGTCGGGGAAGTGCTCGCCGACGTCGCCGAGCGCGGCGGCGCCAAGGAGGGCGTCCGCGACCGCGTGGCAGACCGCGTCGCCGTCGGAGTGCCCCACGAGTCCCGGCTCGCCGGGGAACGCGACGCCGCCGAGGAACAGCGGCCGCGCCGGGTCCGAACGGTGGACGTCGAAGCCGAGTCCCACCCGCGCGTCAGCCACGGACGTCCGTCCCGGTGAGGAGCGATTCCGCGCGCGCGAGATCCTCCGCGGTCGTCACCTTGAACGCACGGGGGTCGCCGGGGACGACCCGGACACGGAAGCCGGCGAGCTCGAGCGCCATCGCGTCGTCGGTGACGTCGGTCTCGGTCCGGGCGTGCGCCTCGCGGAGCGCCGCCGCGCGGAAGGCCTGCGGGGTCTGCACCGCGACGAGCCCCTCGCGCGGCTCGGTCCGGACGACGAAGCCGTCCTCGACGCGCTTCACCGTGTCGACGACGGGGAGTCCCGGCACCGCGCCGTCGGCACCGTCGAGGCCCGCGATCGCGGCCTCCACGAGCGCGGGCGGCGCGAGCGGACGCGCCGCGTCGTGGCAGACGACGATCTCGATCGACGGGTCGACCGTCGCGAGCGCGAGCCGGACGGAGTCGCGGCGCGACGGGCCGCCCTCGACGATCTCGCAGTGCGGATCCGCACCGAGGAGGGCCCGGGCGCGCGCGTCCCAGTCCGCGGGGACCGCGACGACGATGTGACCGATCGAGGGCGCGGCGCGCAGCGCGTCGATCGCGTGGAGGAGGAGCGGCCGGCCCGCGAGCGCGACGAAGGCCTTCGGCTCATCGCCGCCGAGACGCTCACCGCTGCCGGCGGCGGGGACGATGGCGACGGCCTCGGTCACGTGGCCCTCCCCGGGCGGACGTCAGGCGCCGGCGAGGATGCGGGACTGGTGCTAGTCCTCGAGGACCTTGTCGATCAGCGCCTCGGCCTTCTCCTCTGGCTCGCCGAGCGCGTGCATGAGTTCCGAGACGAGTATCTGTCGCGCCTTCTGGATCATCCGCTTCTCACCCGCGGAGAGTCCGCGTTCGCGGTCGCGGATCGAGAGGTTCCGGACGACCTCGGCGACCTGGTAGATGTCGCCGGAGCGGAGCTTCTCGATGTTGTTCTTGAAACGTCGGCTCCAGTTCGCGGCCATCTGCGACTCGTCCTGCTTCAGGACCTTGAGGACCTTCTTCACCTCGTTCTTCGTCACCGGCACCCGGAGGCCGACCTCGTCGCAGCTGTCGACCGGGATCATGAGCGTGAGCTCGCCGTAGGCGACGCGGAGGCGGAAGTACGTGCGCTTCTCGCCGAAGATCTCGCGGGTCACCCGTTCCTCGATGACCGCAGCCCCGTGCTCCGGGTGGACCACGGTGTCGCCCTTGCGGTACACGGGACCCCCTCGGATCGGGATGGGGCGCGGGGAGCCGCGCCTCGAGGAGGCAAGGGTAGCACGCAGGGGGTTCCGGTCGCAAACCGAAACCGCAGGTCAGAGGCCCTTTCCGGCCGCGGCGACGGGTCCGCGCGACGTGCGACGCGCGCCGGGGAACGCCCACGCGAGCGCATCGCGGAGGTGGCGGACCGGCAGGACGCCACCGGCCGGTCGGTCGCGTTCGATCGGCGCGTGCACCGAGTCGATGCCGACCGCGTTCGCGGCGGCGATGCGCTGCTCCATCCCCGCGACGGGACGCACGACGCCGGTGAGCGAGAGCTCACCGACGAACGCGGCGCGCGGCGCGGGGACGCCGGTCGCCGCCGAAGCGAGCGCCGCGGCGATCGCGAGGTCGCACGCGGGATCGTCGACGCGGACGCCACCCGCGGTCGCGCCGAAGAGATCGGCGCGACCGACGGGGATGCCCGCGCGATCGAGCACCGCCGCGACGAGCTGGAACCGGCGCGCGTCGAGTCCGGAGGCCTGCCGTCGAGCGGAGCCGTCGGTCGGCGCGACGAGCGCCTGGACCTCGACGGCGAGCGAGCGGCGGCCCAGCCGCGGGAGCGCGATCGCGCAGCCGGCCTCCGTCGAACCCGGCGCGAGGAGCGCCGACGGGTCGATCTCGGTGAGTCCGCGCGCGGTCATCTCGAACCACGCGACCTCGCCCTCGGTGCCGAAGCGGTTCTTCCCGCCGGTGAGCATCCGGAGCCCCGAGCGGGGCTCGCCCTCGAACGACAGGACGACGTCGACCGCGTGCTCGAGCGTGCGCGGACCCGCGAGGTCGCCGTCCTTCGTCACGTGGCCCGTGACGAGCACCGCGATCCCCTCGGCCTTCGCGAGCCCGACGAGCGCGTCGGCGCAGGCGCGCACCTGCGAGGGCCCGCCCGGCACCTGGCCGGCGTCGGGATCGCGGAGCGTCTGGATCGAGTCGACGGCGAGGAGGAACGGCCGCGCATCGCGCGCCGCTGCGAGGAGCGGGCCGAGTTCGCGTCCCGCGGTGAACGCGAGCGCGTCGCCGTCGATGCCGAGCCGGCGGGCGCGCGCCGCGACCTGAGCGCGGGATTCCTCGCCGGACGCGAGGAGACAGGGGAGCCCGGCAGCCGACAGCGTCGAGACCAGCTGGAGGAGCAGGGTCGACTTGCCGATGCCGGGCTCGCCCGCGAGCAGGGCGACGGAACCGGGGACGACGCCGCCCCCGAGGACGCGGTCGACGGACGGGAACCCGGTCCCCACCCGACGCTCGACCGCGTCGTCGCCGCCCAGGGTCTCGAGCGCGGCCGCGGG
>JBJTYK010000120.1:0-2213 GCA_046082745.1 Actinomycetota bacterium
CTGCGGGGCCCGGGACCGGGCCCCGCAGGCGTGCCCGCCGTTGCGCGTGGGTAGGAACGCCTCGTAGGCTGGATGCCACCGGCCCGGAAGGGCCCGTCCTCTGGAGGAACGACATGCGCCGCAAGGCTCTCGCCCGGTTCACCATCATCAGCACGGGGCTCACGCTCACCGTGGGCTTCCTCGGCCTCGTCGCCCCGACGGCGGGTGCCGCGATCGCGTGCACGTTCACGTACGCCTCGGGCTCCTCGGGCCCCGGCTCGCTCGCGATCGCCCTCACCGGCGCGCCCGACAACGTCGTGACGCTCAGCGGGACCGCGTCGGTCATCACCGTCTCGGGCGCGACGTGCACGCCGGCCGTCCAGACGTTCTCGAGCGTCACCGCGATCGCCGTCACCGGCGACTCGAACGCGCAGACGGTGACGTTGAACCTCCAGGCGGGCTTCCCGGCGACGACGCTCGACTTCGGCGCGGGCACCGACACGCTCGTCGTGAACGGCACGAACGCCGGGGAGACCTCCACGATCGTCGACGCCGGCATCACCGGCCTCGCGACGGTCGCGTTCGCGAACCGCCCCGAGGTCCTCACCCTGAACGCCCTCGACGGCAACGACGTCGTGAACGCGGTCGCGTTCACCTCCGGCGTGGCCCTCACGGTGAACGGCGGCAACGGCAACGACACGATCACCGGATCCCTCGGGGTCGACACGCTCCGCGGCGACCAGGGGCTCGACACCGTCTCGGGTGGCGCGGGTGCCGACGCGATCCAGGGCGGCACCGAGGACGACATCCTCATCGGCGGTGCCGACAACGACGTCCTCGACGGCGGACTCGGCGCCGACACCGCGAGCTGGTCGGACCAGACCGCCGCGGTGACCGCGGCCCTCACCGCGGGCGCGGGCACGGCGACCGGCAGCGGCGCGGGAACCGACACGATGCTCTCGATCGAGAACCTCACCGGCGGGGCGGGCAACGACACGCTCGCCGGCGACCTCTTCGCGAACGTGATCGACGGCGGCACGGCCGGCGCCGACACGCTCGACGGCGGCCTCGGGGCCGACACGGCGAGCTGGGCGAGCCTCGCGGGGATCGTCGGCGTCTCCGTGAGCCTCGGCTCCACGGCGCCGATCCGCGCGACCGAGGCCGGGACCCTCACCGACACCCTCGTCGGCTTCGAGAACCTCCTCGGCAGCGGCGGCATCGACCAGCTCACCGGCGACGCCGGCTCGAACGTCATCACCGGCGGCGCGGGTTCGGACGCCCTCTCGGGCGCCGCGGGCGTCGACATCCTCACGGGCGGCCTCGGCGACGACACCCTGCTCGGCGGCGCTGGCGGCGACGTCCTCGCGGGCTCGGAGGGAACCGACACCGCCACGTACGCCGGATCGACCGCGGCTGTCCGCGTGGGCGTGACCGGCACCGCGAGCGGCGGCGATGCCGCGGGCGACTCGCTCTCGACGATCGAGAACCTCACCGGCTCGGGCTACGGCGACGAGCTGCGGGGCGACGGCACGGCGAACGTCCTCACCGGCGGCGACGGCAACGACACGCTCCTCGGGGCGGGCGGCGCCGACGACCTGAGCGGCGGCGCGGGCAGCGACACCGCCTCCTACGAGACGTCGAACGCCGGGGTCGAGGTCGACCTCGACTCGGGCGTCGCCGACAACGGCGACGCCGAGGGCGACGACCTCTCGAACGTCGAGAACCTCATCGGCAGCGACCGGTCGGACGTCCTGTCCGGCGACGACGGCGACAACGTCATCTCGGCCGGCAGCGGAGCCGACATCGTCTTCGGCGGCGGCGGCGACGACACGCTCGCGGGCGGCGGCGGCAGCGACACCGTGACGTTCCTCGGCGGCGGCTCGTCCGTCCGCGTGAACCTCGCGTACGGGACCGCGGTCGGCCAGGGCGAGGACGACCTCTCCGGATTCGAGAACGTCGTCGGGACGTCCGGCGCGGACCGGATCATCGGGGACGGCCGGGCGAACACGCTCGTCGGCGGCGGCGGCAACGACCGCCTCACCGGCGGCGGCGGCCCGGACACCCTTCGCGGCGGGGCGGGCAACGACACGCTCCTCGGCGGTGCGGGTCGGGACACGCTCCTCGGCGGGGCCGGCGCCGACATCCTCGACGGCGGGTCCGACGCCGACACCTGCCGCGGCGGGTCGGGCGCGAACACCGTCCGCAACTGCTGATCGACGCAACGGGAGGTCGGG
>JBJTYK010000121.1:0-9884 GCA_046082745.1 Actinomycetota bacterium
CATGTCGAGGCGGTCTGGACCGTTCGGCCGATCGAGGAGGTCGCCATCGTGACTTGGGGGAGGGTGCGCGGCGAGTCGCTCGTCGCGTCGCTCGCCGCGACCGGCCTCGCCGCGCGCGCGGGCACCCCCGACGACGTCGCGTCGGCCGACGTCGTCTGCACCTGCACGACGAGCGACACGCCGGTGTTGGACGGACGCCTGCTGCCCGACGGCGTCCACGTCAACGCCGTCGGTGCGTTCCGGTCGACGACGCGCGAACTCGACGGGGCGGCGCTCGCCCGGGCGGCCGCGATCGTCGTCGAGACCCCGGAGATCCTCGCGGCGGAGTGCGGCGCGATCCTCCTCGCGCGCGCCGAGGGATCCCTGTCGCCCGACGCGCCGGTCCACGACCTCGCGCGCATGCTCGCGGGACCGTCGCTGCGGAGGGGGGAGCGGGACGTCACCGTGTGGCTCTCGTCGGGCGCGGCGTTCGAGGACCTCGTGGTGGCCGAGGCCGCGGTCGGTTCGCCGTGAGCGCGGCGGACGTCGTCGTCGTCGGGGGCGGCATCGTCGGCGCGAGCGCGGCGTACCACCTCGCGGCCGCCGGTGCCGGGCGGATCGTGCTCCTCGAGCGCGCCGATCGGCTCGCGACCGGCTCGACCGGTGCCTGCGCGGGCGGGTTCCGTCTCCAGTTCTCGAGCGAGGTGAACGTGCGGCTCTCACTCGCGAGCGTGCCGATGATCGTCGGCTTCGCCGAGGAGCACGGCATCCCGATCGACGTCGCGCGCGACGGCTACCTGTTCCTCCTGCGTCGCGAGGATGACCTCCGTGCCTTCACCGCCGCGGTCGCGATGCAGCGGGGTCTCGGCGCTCCCGCGGAGGTCCTGACCGCCGACGAGGCCCTCGCGATCGTCCCGGGACTCTCGCCGGAGGGGCTCCTCGCGGCGACCTTCTGCCCCGACGACGGCATCGCCGACCCCGCCGGGCTCACGGAGGGCTACGCGGCGGCCGCACGCCGCGCGGGGGCCGAGATCCGCACCGGCGTCGAGGTGACGGCGGTGCGCGCGGCGGGCGGCAGAGTCCGCGGCGTCGACACCGCCGCGGGACCCATCGACGCGCCGGTCGTCGTCGACGCGGCGGGGCCCTGGGCCGCGGCGCTCGCGCGGACCGCCGGCGTCGAGATCCCCGTCGAGCCGGTGCCGCGCAACGTGGTCGTCACGTCGGCGTTCCCGGGCGTCCCGGCGCGCCGCACCCTCGTGATCGACGCGGCGACGAGCTTCTACTTCCACCGGGAGGGCCCCGGGGTGCTCATGGGGATGGGAGATCCCGACGAGCGCACGTCGTTCGACGTCGCGCCGGACCGCGCGTTCATCGAGGGACCGCTCCTCGAGACGGCGCTGCGGGTGTTCCCGCCGATCGAGCGCGCGGGGATCGCGCGGACCTGGGCCGGGCTCTACGAGATGACGCCCGACCGGCACCCGATCATCGGCGAGGTGCCCGGCGTCGCGGGATTCCTGCTCGCGAACGGCTTCAGCGGCCACGGCTTCCAGCACGCGCCGGTCGTCGGGAAGCTCCTCGCGGAGATCGTCACCTTCGGCCGAGCGACGACGGTGGACGTTTCGGGGCTCGGGCCGGAGCGCTTCGCCGCCGGTGCGACGGTCGTCGAGGGCCACGTCGTCTGATCCGCGTCGCGCGACCGTCCGTCTGGCCGGTGCCGGGAGAGGGGGTCGAACCCTCACGGGCTTGCGCCCACGGGATTTTGAGGCCCGCGTGTCTGCCAGTTCCACCATCCCGGCCCGCCGTAGCGTACCCGGGCGTTGCGCGCGGACCCCGGGGGAGCCTAGAGTGACCGCCACTCGCTGGAGGTCGGACATCGGTTCCGACCGGGAGGGGGAGACAGGCATGAACGGAATCCGGCGCCTCGCGGCGCTCGTTTCGCTCGTCGGGCTCGTCGCGGCCGCATGTGGCGGCGGTTCCTCCACGGAGGGCGCGACCCCCGAGGAGCAGCCCACGGCGACGGGGGTGTGCGCGACGGTCGATCAGGCCGCGGGCGACCTCCTCGCGAAGATCTGCGCGGACGGCGTCATCCGGGTGTCGACGGACCCCGCGTACCCGCCGCAGTCGTACCTGAACGAGGAGACCGGGCAGTACGAGGGCTTCGACATCGACGTCGCGACCGAGATCGCGAACCGCCTCGGCGTCGAGGTCGCGTGGGAGACGCCCCAGTGGGACGTCATCACCGCGGGCTCCTGGAACGGCCGCTGGGACATGAGCGTCGGCTCGATGACCGCGACCGCGGAGCGCAAGGAGGTCCTCTGGTTCACGGCGCCGTACTACTACGGCCTCGCCGTGGCGGTGGTCCCCGCCGACTCCGCGCTCGCGGACCCGGCGACCGACCTCGACGGCAAGAAGATCGGCGTCTGCGGGGCGTGCACGTACGACGCCTTCCTGGCCGGCGACCTCGCGATCGAAGGGGTCACGGTCGACTACGTCGTCGACGACGCCGAGATCAACACGTACGACACCGACACGACCGCCCTCGCCGACCTCGTCGCGGGTCGGGTCGACGCCGTGATCACCGCGGCGTCGGTGGCGCAGGGTTGGATCGACGAGGGCAACGCGGGGCGGATCCTGTCTCCGGCCTACTTCGGCGAGCCGATGTCGGTCGCGTTCGACAAGAGTTCGGAACTGGACGCGACCTCGCTCCTGCAGGCGGTCGACGCGATCCTGAACGAGATGCGGGCCGACGGCACGCTCGGAGCCTCGTCCGTGCAGTGGTTCGGCATCGACCAGTCGCAGGCGCCGGCCTGAGTCCGACAGGGCCGGAGAACGCCGTGAACGGACAGGCGGCCACGGGGGGAGCCGGGGAGACCCGGCTCCCCCCGGCCGCTACCCGGGCCGACCGTCTCGCCCTCGCGAGCGCGCGCATCCCCTTCGGCGTCAAGCTCGCGGGCGTCTGGGCCGCGATCTTCCTCATCCTCGGCGCGTTCTTCGCGGCCGCGAGCTTCGACACGTCGTGGATGTCGGAGAAGTTCGTCTACGTGTTCGGCGGACTCCGCTACACGATGACGATCGCCCTCGCGGGGATCGTCCTCGCGATCGTCATGGCGCTCCTCGGCGCCCTCGGCCGCCTCTCGCGCAATCCCATCGCCTTCGGGCTCTCGGGCTTCTACGCGTCCTTCTTCCGCGGGACCCCGCTCATCGTGCAGATGTTCCTCATCTACCTCGCCCTGCCGCAGGTCGGGGTGAACCTCGAGCAGCAGTTCCCCGGACTCCCCGCGACGCTCTCCGACGTCCTCACGCTCGACGCGGCCGTCGCGGGGGTCCTCGCGCTGGGGCTGAACTACGGCGCCTACATGACCGAGATCTTCCGGGCGGGGATCCAGGCGGTCGGGCACGGCCAGGCCGAGGCCGCCGAGGCGCTCGGGATGACCTACCGCCAGAAGATGCGGCGGATCGTGCTCCCGCAGGCCCTGCGGATCATCATCCCGCCCACGGGCAACGAGTTCATCGCGATGATGAAGGACTCGGCCCTCGTGTCCTTCCTCGGCGCCACCGCGACGACCGCGGAGCTGTTCCGGCGTGCCCAGCTCATGGGCAAGAAGGACTTCAAGAGCCTCGAGGCCCTCGTGCTCGCGGCGGGCCTCTACTGGGCGCTCACGGCCATCTTCACGTACTTCCAGGGTCGGCTCGAGCGGCGCCTGTCGAAGGGCCACGTCCGCACCGTCCAGGGGATCCCCCACTGATGGCCGAAGCCGTCGTCCGGATCGAACACCTCACGAAGCGCTTCGGCGACCTCGAGGTCCTCCGCGACGTGAGCATGGACGTCGAGCGCGGCGAGGTCGTCGTGATCTTCGGTCGCTCGGGATCCGGGAAGTCGACGCTCCTGCGGTGCGTGAACTTCCTCGAGGATCCGACCGCGGGGGCGATCGAGGTCGCCGGCATCCGGCTCGAGGGCGGCCACCGCACCCGCTCGAAGCAGGAGGAGATCCGCCAGCTGCGGATGCGGTGCGGCATGGTGTTCCAGCAGTTCAACCTCTTCCCGCACATGACCGCGCTCGAGAATGTGATGGAGGGGCCGGTCACCGTGAAGGGGCGTCCGGCGTCGGAGGTCCGACCCTTCGCCCTCGAACTCCTCGGCAAGGTCGGGCTCGCCGCGAAGGCCGACGAGTACCCGATCCGCCTGTCCGGCGGCCAGCAGCAGCGGGTCGCCATCGCGCGCTCGCTCGCGATGGAGCCCGAGGTGATGCTCTTCGACGAGCCGACCTCCGCGCTCGATCCCGAGCTCATCGGCGAGGTCCTCGGCGTGATGCGCCGCCTCGCGACCGAGATGAACATGACGATGATGGTCGTCACGCACGAGATGGGGTTCGCGCGCGAGGTCGCGAACCGGATGGCGTTCTTCCACGAGGGCGTGATCCGCGAGCAGGGACCGCCCGAGACGCTGTTCGCCTCCGAGGATCCCGAGGTGCGTCGCTTCCTCGGCGCGGTCCTCTAGCGCCGCGGCTCCGCCCGGGAACGGGAAACGGCGGGGCGGGAGACCGACCGGTCCCACTCACGCCTTCCCCAAACGCGAGCGTTTCCGGTCGGTCACCCGCCCCGCCGATGGCCGAACGCTACCCGCGGTCGAAGTACCTGTCAATCGCCCGCGGGGGGGAGGGGTCAGGCCGCGCGGGCGACGGTCCGAGCCGGTGCCGGGCGCAGGTACGCGGCACCGACGACGGTGACGTACGCGAGCCAGGCGAGCACCTCGAGGACCGACGGGCTCGCGTGGTAGCCGACGACGCCGCGCAGGATCGCGCCGATCCCGGTGTCGTCGGGGAGCGTCGCGGAGAGGTCGTACGCGGTCGCACCGAGGACCGGCAGGGCTCCCGCCTCCTGGAACTCGTGGAGTGCGTACGCGAGGAGTCCGGCCCCGATCGCGACGAGCGCGAACCCCGTCACGCGGAAGAAGGCCCGGAGGTTCAGGCGGAGCCCCCCGCGGTAGAGGAGCGCGCCGAGGACGACGGCGGTGGCGAGGCCCAGGAGCGCGCCGAGGAGCTGCCCGGCGACCCCTCCCGCGGCGACGGCGGTCCCCTTCGCGGCCGCGAAGAGGAACAGGGCCGTCTCGATGCCCTCCCGGAGCACGGCGAGGAACGCGATCGCCGCGAGCGCGAGTCCGCCGGCGAGGAGCGCGGAGTCGACCTTCCCGTGGAGTTCGTCGCGGAGGCCCGCCGCCTGCTGGCGCATCCAGAAGATCATCCACGTGAGCACGCCGACCGCGGAGAGGGTGGCCGCGCCGGCGAAGAGGTTCTCGGCGGCCCCCTCGAAGCCGTCCCCGATGAGGAAGAGGACCGTCCCGGCCACGGCGCTCACGCCGACCGCACCGAAGGTGCCGAGCCACACGAGCCGCGCGCCGTCCGCCCGACCGATCTTCCGGAGGTAGGCGAGGAGGATCGAGACGATGAGGGCGGCCTCGATGCCCTCGCGCAGGCCGATGACGAACGTCGCTCCCACGGTTCCCCTCTCGCCGGGGGCACCTCGCCCGTCCGACGCCGTAATCCTACCGGGGAGGTCGGATTCGCTGTCAACGACGCGGGGTCGGGTGCCGCGGAGGGCCGTGACGGACCGTCGCGCTAGCATCCGGCCGTGGGCAGGCGGCTGTTCCTCCTCGACGGGCACAGCCTGTCGTACCGGGCCTTCTACGCCCTCCCGACAACGCTCGCGACCTCGACCGGCCAGATCACGAACGCCGTGTACGGGTTCACCGCGATGCTCATCAAGCTCCTCGCCGAGGAACGCCCCGACCTCCTCGCGGCGGCCTTCGACCGCGGCGCGCCCACGGTCCGGCTCGAGAAGTACGCCGACTACAAGGCCGGTCGCCCCGAGGCGCCCGACGAGTTCCGCCAGCAGCTCGGCCTCATCGAGGAGGTCCTCGGGACCCTCGCCGTGCCGATCGTGTCCGTCGAGGGCCACGAGGCCGACGACGCGATCGCGACCCTCGCCGTGCGGGCGGCGGACCTCGGCATCGACGTCACGATCGTGACGGCCGACCGCGACTTCTTCCAGCTCGTCCGCCCCGGCATCACGGTCATGTTCAACCGCAAGGGCATCTCCGACATCGTCCGCTACGACGCCGCGGGGGTCGAGGAGCGGTTCGGCGTGCCGCCCGCGAAGTACCTCGACTTCGTGGCGCTGAAGGGCGACGCCTCCGACAACATCCCCGGCGTGCCGGGCGTCGGCGAGAAGACCGCCGCGAAACTCGTTCGCGAGTTCGGCTCGGTCGAGGACCTCGTCGCGCGCCGGGACGAGGTGCCGGGCAAGCTCGGGGAGTCGATCGCCGCATCGGTGGAGGACCTCGCGCGGAACAAGGACCTCGCGCGCCTCGAGACCGACCTCGAGCTCGACGTCGGCCCCGAGGACTGCGCGGTGGGCTCCTGGGACATGGCGGAGGTGAAGCGCCTGTTCACCTCGCTCGAGTTCCGGACGCTCTACGAGCGGCTCGAGGAGGTCGCGGGGGGCGGCGGGGGGGAGCCGGCGGTGTCCGCGGAGATCCGCGAGGGCACGCTCGAGGAGGTGCGTGCGATCGTCGCGGCGGGCGACGCCGCGATCCGGCTCCACGTCGAGGACGGGACGCTCCGCGGCGTCGCCGCCGCGGGGCCGGACGGCGCGGGCGTCTACGCGCCGGCGGGCGACCTCGCCGCGATCGGCGACCTCATCGCGGACCCGGCGGTCGCGAAGCGGGCGCACGACGCGAAGGACCTCGCGATGGCCGTGCTCGCCCTCGGTGGCCGGCTCGGTGGCGTCGCGTTCGACACGATGCTCGCCGCGTACCTCGTCGATCCGGCGGCCGGCGCGTACGACCTCGGGGCGCTGTCGACGGGCTACCTCGGCTCGGACGCGGTCGCCGCGGCATCGGCGGCTGCGGAGGGCGAGCTGTTCGCGGAGCCGTGGCGGCGTCCCGCCGCCGAGGCCGCGGCGACCGCCCTCCTCGTCCCGCCGCTGGCCGAGCGGATCGACCGCGCGGGCCTCGGATCGCTCCTGGCCGACGTCGAGCTGCCGCTCTCCGGGGTGCTCGGCGCGATGCAGGCGGCCGGGATCGCGCTCGACGTCCCGTACCTCGAGGACATGGCGAGCGACGTGCGCGGACGGATGGACGCCCTGCGCGCCGAGGTGTTCCGCCACGCGGGGGAGGAGTTCAACCTGAACTCGCCGCCCCAGCTCCGCGCGATCCTCTACGAGAAGCTCGGACTCTCTCCGGGCAAGCGCACGCCGAAGGGCCAGCTCTCGACGGACGCGAGCGTGCTCGAGAAGCTCCGCGACGCGCATCCGATCGTCGACGCGCTCCTGTCGTGGCGCGAGCTCGACAAGCTCCACTCGACGTACCTCGACGCGCTCCCGCGCCAGGTCGACCCGCGCGACGGCCGCGTCCACACGACGTTCAACCAGACGGGCGCCGCGACGGGCCGGATCTCGTCGTCGGATCCGAACCTCCAGAACATTCCCGTGCGCACCGAGCTCGGTCGCAACATCCGGCGCGCGTTCGTCCCGGGCGCCGGCGATCAGCTGCTCCTGTGCGCCGACTACTCGCAGATCGAGCTGCGGATCCTCGCGCACCTGTCCGGCGACGAGGGGCTCCGAGCCGCGTTCGCCGGCGACGTCGACATCCACACCGCGACCGCGGCCCGCGTGTTCGGCCTCCCGGAGGCGCAGGTGGACCCGGCGCTGCGCAACCGCGCGAAGATGGTGAACTACGGCCTCGCGTACGGGATGAACGCCTACGGCCTCGCGACGCGGCTCGACATCCCCCCGGACGAGGCGCAGGAGATCAAGGACGCGTACTTCGCGAGCTTCCCGCGCATCGCGGAGTACCTCGACCGCCAGGTGGCGCGCGCGGCCGCCGAGGGCTTCACGGAGACCCTCCTCGGACGCCGCCGCTACATCCCGGAGCTCCAGGCGTCGAACCCGCGCGTGCGGGACCTCGGGAGGCGGATGGCCCTGAACGCGCCGATCCAGGGGAGCGCGGCCGACGTCTTCAAGCTCGGGATGCTCCGCGTCGCCCGGGCGATCGAGGCCGAGGCGTCGCCGTGCCGGATGCTCCTCACGGTCCACGACGAGCTCGTCTTCGAGGTCGCGGCGGGCGCCGTCGAGGCCGTCGGCGCGCTCGCGAAGCGCGAGATGGAGGCCGCGGCCGACCTCGAGGTCGCGCTCCGCGCGGATCTCGGCTGGGGGCCCAACTGGGCCGAGGCCGCGCCGGAGGGCCACTGAGCCTCCGTTGACGCGCTCGTTCGCGGGCATCTAGCATCCCCGGGCCGCGAGGCGCGAACGCACCACGGCAACTCCCAAGGGCCGAACGGTGCGCGCCACGCGCGGAAGGAGCTGGTTCCCATCGAGAGCACGACCACGGCAGGGCAGCGCGACTTCACGCCGGAGGAACTCCGGGAGGCGATCGAGGCGTCGCTGCGCGACTTCAAGGACGGCGACCTCGTCACCGGTAAGGTCGTGAAGATCGACCGCGACGAGGTCCTCCTCGACGTGGGCTTCAAGTCGGAGGGCGTCATCCCGACGAAGGAGCTGTCGATCCGCCACGACGTCGACCCGAACGAGGTCGTTCACCTCGGCGACGAGCTCGAGGCGCTCGTCCTCCAGAAGGAGGACAAGGAGGGTCGGCTCATCCTCTCGAAGAAGCGCGCGCAGTACGAGCGCGCGTGGGGCCGCATCGAGGAGACCATGCAGGCGGGCACGACGATCAAGGGTCCCGTCATCGAGGTCGTGAAGGGCGGGCTCATCGTCGACATCGGCCTGCGCGGGTTCCTCCCCGCGTCGCTCGTCGACCTGCGCCGCGTCCGTGATCTCCTGCCCTTCGTCGGCACCGAGATCGAGTCGAAGATCATCGAGCTCGACCGCAACCGCAACAACGTCGTCCTGTCGCGCCGCGCCTTCCTCGAGGAGTCACAGAGCGAGGGCCGGAAGAAGTTCCTCGAGGGCCTGAAGGCCGGCGAGCGGCGCAAGGGCGTCGTGAGCTCGATCGTGAACTTCGGCGCCTTCGTCGACCTCGGCGGCGTGGACGGACTCGTCCACGTGTCGGAGCTCTCGTGGAAGCACGTCGACCACCCGAGCGAGGTCGTGCAGGTCGGCCAGGAGGTCGAGGTGGAGGTCCTCGGCGTCGAGCTCGAGCGCGAGCGGGTGTCGCTCTCGCTCAAGGCCACGCAGGAGGACCCCTGGAAGGAGTTCGAGCGCACGTCGAAGGCCGGCGAGGTGATCGACGGCCAGGTCACGAAGCTCGTGCCCTTCGGCGCGTTCGTCCGCGTCGCCGCCGGCATCGAGGGACTCGTCCACATCTCCGAGCTCTCCGAGGAGCACGTCGATTCGCCCGAGGCGGTCCTCTCGGTCGGCCAGCAGGTGCGCGTGAAGGTCATCGACGTCGACGTCGCACGCCGACGCGTGAGCCTCTCGATGCGCCAGAGCGGCGCACCGCTCCAGGCGAAGCCCCGCGAGATCGTCGAGGAGGAGGCCGCGCCCGCCGCGGCGTCGTCCGCGACCGAGGTCGCCGAGGAGGCGCCCGCGACCGAGCCCGTCGTGGCGGCGCCCGCTCCGGGCGAGCCCGAGGTCTCGATCGACGCGATCCTCGAGGACATCAAGCGCCGCGAGGGACGCGAGTAGCTCCGTGCTGCTCGTCGGGCTGACGGGCGGCATCGGGAGCGGGAAGTCCTCCGTCGCCGCGCTGCTCGCGCGCCACGGCGCCGTCGTCCTCGACGCCGACGACCTCGCCCGCGACGCCGTCGCGCCCGGCACGGATGGGGAGCGCGCGGTCCTCGCGCGGTTCCCGACGGTGGCGGCCCCGGGGGGGGGGGGTTCCAAGGGGGGGGTCTCGCTGGTGGTGTTTTTCTCCCCTCCCTTCCCCCCCCCACCCCCAAACATCCTCC
>JBJTYK010000122.1:0-14460 GCA_046082745.1 Actinomycetota bacterium
GAGTGCATGGCGCTGCCGGTAGAGGATGCCGACGCCGAGGACGAGGTAGAGGACGGCGAGAAGCTCTTCCTGAAGCTCCTCGAGGAGGTCGGCACCGACACCTCGACCGAGGACACCCGCTTCCGCATCCGCCTCGCCTTCTTCCGCTACCTCGCGCCCGACACCCGGATCCGGGTGCTCGAGCGCCGGCGGTCCTCGCTCGAGGAGCGCCTGTCCACGATCACCGCGAGCCTGACGGACGGCGGCGAGACCGCCGACCCGTACACGCGCTCGCTCATGCAGCACGGCCGCGACGTCACCGAGCAGGACATCGAGTGGCTCGACGGCCTCATCGCGGCGGAACGCCGCCAGCTGACCACGACGGGAGCGGCACCGCGCCGCAGCGCGCGCGCCCTCCGCAGGAAGGAGCGCACCTCATGAGCACGGTCCGCATCGCCATCGTCGGCGCGGGGAACTGCGCCTCGTCGCTCGTCCAGGGGCTCGAGTACTACAGGGACGCCTCGCCAGACGACGCCGTCCCCGGCCTCATGCACGTGGAGCTCGGCGGCTACCACATCCGCGACATCGAGGTCGTCGCCGCCTTCGACGTCGACGCGAAGAAGGTCGGCCGCGACCTCTCCGAGGCCCTCGTCTCCGAGCCGAACAACACGATCCGCTTCGCGGAGATCCCCCACCTCGGGGTCCCGGTCTCCCGCGGTCGCACCCTCGACGGACTCGGCACGTTCTACCGCCAGGTCGTCGAGGAATCCGACGCGCCCGAGGTGGACGTCGTGCGGACCCTCCAGGAGTCCGGCGCCGACGTGCTCATCTGCTACCTCCCGGTCGGCTCAGAGGAGGCCGCGAAGTTCTACGCCGAGTGCGCGATCCGCGCGGGTGTCGCCTTCGTGAACTGCCTCCCCGTCTTCATCGCCTCCGACGTCGCGTGGGCGAAGCGCTTCCACGAGGCCGGCATCCCGATCGTCGGCGACGACATCAAGAGCCAGGTCGGCGCGACGATCGTCCACCGGGTCCTCACGAAGCTCTTCGAGGACCGCGGCGTGAAGCTCGAGCGCACGTACCAGCTGAACTTCGGCGGCAACATGGACTTCATGAACATGCTCGAGCGCGAGCGCCTCGCGTCGAAGAAGCAGTCGAAGACGCAGTCGGTCCAGTCGCAGCTGCGGAAGTCGCTGCCGAAGCAGGACATCCACATCGGACCGAGCGACCACGTGCCGTGGCTCGAGGACCGCAAGTGGGCGCAGATCCGCCTCGAGGGGACCTCCTTCGGCGACGTGCCGCTCACGGTCGAGCTGAAGCTCGAGGTCTGGGACTCGCCGAACTCGGCGGGCATCGTCATCGACGCCCTCCGCTGCGCGAAGCTCGGCCTCGACCGGGGCGTCGGCGGGCCGCTCATGGGCCCGAGCGCGTACTTCATGAAGTCGCCGCCGGTGCAGTTCAGCGACGAGGCCGCGCGCGAGATGGTCGAGGAGTTCATCCTCGGGAACGGCGCGAGCAAGGCCGCCGACTGGTCGGCCTTCTTCGACGTCCACCCGGCCGAGGCCTAGGTCCGACGGGGGTGGCCCCCGGCGCGATCGCGCGCGCCCACGAGGCGCTGCGGCACGGCGACTTCCGTCGCCTGTTCGGCATCCGCCTCGCGAGCCAGTGCGGCGACGGCCTGTTCCAGGTCTCGCTCGTCGCGTCGTTCGTCTTCTCGCCCGAGCGCGCCGACACCGCCCTCGACTTCGCGGTCGCGACGCTCGTCGTCGCGCTGCCGTTCTCGATCCTCGGGCCGTTCGCCGGGGTGTTCATCGACCGCTGGTCGCGGCGCAACATCCTCCGCTACGCGCCGTGGATCCGCGCCGCCGCCGTGTGGCTCGTGCTCCTCGACCCCGACCGCTTCCGGGTGCCGTTCTTCCTCGGGGCCCTCTTCGTCCTGTCCGTGAACCGCTTCTTCCTCTCGACGGCGAGCGCCGTCGTCCCGCGGCTCGTGCCGACGGCCGACCTGCTCGTCGCGAACTCGATGGCGGCGGTCGGTGGGACGTTCGCGCTCCTCACGGGCGTCTTCGTCGGGGGGAAGATCGCGGAGGCCGCGGGCGAGGTGCCGGTCATCGCCACGACCGTCGCGCTCTGGGCGCTCGCGTCGTGGTTCGCGTGGCGGATCCAGAGCCCGCTCGTGCCGCACACGATCCCCGACACCCGGATGCGCGACCAGTTCGCGATCGTGGCCCGCGGGTTCGCCGACGGCATCTCGCGGCTCGCGCGGACGCCCCGCGCGATCGGTCCGATCACCGGCATCACGCTCGACCAGGTCGGCCAGGGGCTCGTCCTCGTCCTCTCGCTCGTCGTCTTCCGCGACCGCTTCGGGGAGGGCGTCGGCTCGTTCTCGAACCTCGTCGGCGCGGGCGGCGTCGGCGTGCTCCTCGGCATCCTCACCGTCGGCACGCTCGAGGAGCGGTTCCGCAAGGAGCGCATCGTCGCCGGCGCGTTCGTCGTCGGCGGCCTCGCGCTCATCGCCGTGGCGCAGCGCATCACCGGCGTCACGGTGCTCCTCGCGAGCTTCGCGATCGGGCTCACGTACGCGTGGAAGAAGATCGCGACCGACACGATCGTCCAGTCGTCGCTGCCCGACGGGTACCGCGGGCGCGTGTTCGCGGTCTACGACGTCGGCTACAACCTCGCGCGGACCGCGGCCGGGTTCCTCGCGGTGCCGCTCATCCCGCTCCTCGGCGACGCGGGCACGGTCGTGCTCGTCGGCGTCGTGTTCGTGCTCTGGGCGCCGGTGCTCCCGTGGTGGATCGCGCGCGCGCCGCAGATCGAGGTGCGCGAGGAGGGCGGCGCCCCGGTCGAGATCCGCTGGGGCGGCGTGCTCGAACCGGTGCGCGTGCGCCACGAGTGGGAGGAGGGCGGGCGGCGCCGCCTGCGACTCGCGCTCGAGGACGGGACCGTCGTCGACGTCTCGCGGGCGGCGCCGGCCGCCCCGTGGAGCCTCGACCGGGAGCTGCGGGGTTAGGGCGGAGGCGCCCAGCCCTGCTGCGGCGTGGGGTACTGCACCGCGCTCACCCAGCACGGCTGACCGCCGACCGCCTCGAGGCGTCCGTACGTCGTCCCGGTGCCGCTGTCGACGATGCAGAAGACGTGGCCGCTCGCGCTCTCGGTCGAGAGGCTCACCGACGACTGGACGCCCTTCATGGTGATCTCGCCGATGTTCTCGCGCTCGCTCCCCGTCCACTTGATGAACGAGATCGACGGCTCGATCGCCTCGGCGGCGGTGGCGTCGAAGGTGTCGTACTCCATGTGGTCGGTGTAGTAGACCTTCGCGGCCGTCAGCGCGTTCCGCAGGAGCGCCTGCGCCGTGCGGTCCTGGGCGCGCTCGCGCGCGCCGAGGAACGTCGGCAGCCCGATCGCGATGAGCACGCCGATGATGAGGATCACGATCATGAGCTCGACGAGCGTGAATCCGTCGTCGCGTCGCGCTCCGGTGCGGGTTGCGGACATCGTCCCCCCGATGAACCGTCGGCCCCCGGAGGATACGCCGGACCGGCATCGCGCGGGCGGAACACGACGGAGTGAGGGCCCCCTGCGAGTGCGCCGGACCGACCGCGGGTCATCGCAGCCGCACGACGACGCACGCGTTCGGTTCCGGTAAGAAACCGTGGAGGGACGCGGTCGCGCAGGCACGGCGCGGGGCCGACGCGGCCCCGCGCCGTGCGAACATCGGTGCGTCCCCGGCAAGGAGCGACCGACCCCCGTGCGACCCAACGACCGGCCCCGCCACGCCCGCGCGAGCCTCGCCGTGCTCGCGACGGCGCTCTGCGCGACACTGCTCGCGCCCGCCGCCGCGTCGGCGGCCGCGCTCGGGCCGATCCAGGTGTCGCAGTTCGGCTACGCGCCCGGCGACCCGATGTCGGCGGTGCTCGCGGTCCCCACCGGGACGACCGTGGACCGCTCGTTCCGGATCGTCGACGCCGCCGACACGACCCGCGTCGTCCACACGAGCTCCGCGACCGCGGCGACGCGCTTCGCCGGCGGTTGGATCGGCGGCGACCTCACCGGCGACACCTGGCTCCTCGACTTCACGGCGGCGAACCTCCCCGCCGGTCGCTACCGCGTCGAGAGCAACGGCGGCCTCTCCGCGCCGTTCGCGGTCGCCGCGGACGCCTACGACCCGACGCGCATCGACCCGCTCGCGTTCTTCCGGATCCAGCGCGCGGGCGTCGCGACGACGTGGACCTCGCTCGACGGCACGACGGGTTCGCACGGACCGGACCACCTCGACGACGCGCGCCAGGCGACGCGGAAGGACAAGGGCGGCGGCGACACCGCGCTCATCCAGCAGGACGCCCTCGCGCTCCCCGGCGGACGGCTCGACGTCTCCGGCGGATGGGCGGACGCCGGCGACTACAACGCCTACATGGGGAACACCCCGTGGGCGGCGTACCTCCTCCTCCTCACCGCGGAGCAGCGACCGACGTACTGGGCCGCGGTCGACGACGACCGCGACGGCGTCGCCGACATCCGCCAGGTCGTTCGCCCCGCGCTCGAGTGGATGCTGAAGATGCAGCACGCCGACGGCTCGGTCTACGAGCGCGTCTTCAACGGCTACGCCGCGGCGTTCGACGGCCGCCCCGACCTCGAGACCGACGGCGTCGCGGGGACCGCCGACGACCGTCCGCTCGACACCGACCGCTACGCCGACATCACCGCGAAGGCGGTCTACGCCTGGGCCGCCGGCGCCCGCGTGCTCGGCGACGCGCGCTACCTCGACGCCGCGCGCCGCGCCTGGTCCTGGGCCTCGGCGAACCCGACGCAGGTGAAGCCGAAGGTCTACGGCGGCGGGCTCTACTTCGGCGACCTCGAGCTCGGCCTCACGATCGGCGCGCTCGAACTCCATCGAGCCGAACTCGCCGCGGGCGCCACGCCCGACCCCGCGTACCTCACGTACGCGCTCGGCCGCGTGCGCGCCCACCTCGACGCCGGCGACTGGACGGAACCGAGCTCCTGGGACTACCAGGAGTCCACCGCGCTCATGCGCGCCTACGACCTCGGCACGTCGACGGACCGCACCCGGATCCTGAACCTCCTGCGCGGCCGCTGGGACGCCGGCATCGCGAAGCAGGCCGCGAACGCGTACCGCTTCGACGACTCGTGGATCTACGGCACCTTCGGGCAGAACGAGAACTCGACGTCGGCAGCGGGCGACGCCCTCTGGCTCTTCGCGAGGACGGGCGACCGGAAGTACTACGGGTACGCCGTCGAGCAGCTCGCGTGGGTCTTCGGGCGGAACCCGTTCGGCGAATCCTGGCTCGCGACCGCGCGTGCGACGGAGTACACCCGGATCCCGCACTGGCGCGGCACCGCGAAGCACCCGATCGAGGGCGTCGTCGTCCCCGGGGCGACCGACCGCAACGGCAACCGCATCCCCGACTACACCGACACGGGCGACTGGTTCTACAGCGAGCCGACGATCAACCAGCAGGCGATGTTCGCGCGGGTGCTCACCGAGCTCTTCGTCGCCTCCGGCGGCACGGCGACCCCGCCCGGCAACGTCGGTCCGGCGGTCACGATCACCTCCCCGACGGGCGGCGCGACGGTGTCGGGCACGATCACCGTCGCGGCGCTCGCGAGCGACGCCGACGGCGTCGCGAGCGTCGCGTACCGGGTGGACGGGGGCACGGCGGTCGCGATGACCCGCACCGGCGCCTCCGCGTCGGACCCCTGGCAGGCGAACCTCGCGACGGCGGCGCTCGCGGACGGCACGCACACGATCACGGTCGTCGCGACCGACGGGACCGGTCTCCAGACGACGCCATCGGTCGCCGTCCAGGTCCGCAACACGACGACCTCCTCGGCGCGCGTCGGGCGCATCGACGTCGCGCTCCTGCGGAAGGGTGGTTCCCGGTACCAGGCCCGCTGCGACGTCTCCGTCGTCGACGCGTTCGGCGTGGCGGTCCCCGGGGCGACCGTCACCGGGCACTGGTCCGGGGCGGCCACCGACACCTTCTCGGTCACGACCGACGCGAACGGCAAGGCGACCGACTACTCGAACTCCTCCTCGGCGCCGAGCGGCTCCCGCTACACGTGCTGGGTCGACGGCATCGCGCGGAGCGGGTGGACGTACGACGCCGCCGCGAACGCCGAGACCTCCGACGGGGTGAGCGTGCCGTGAGGCCGTACCGCGCCCTCCGGCTCGCGCTCGCGGCGGCCGCGCTCGCCGGCGCGATCGGCGTCGGCGTCCCCTCGGCGGCGCCGGCGAGCGCGGCCGCCTCCCTCGACGTCATGGGCTGGGTGCCACCGTACGGGGTCGCGACCTCGCAGGCGGCGGTCACCGCCGACCTCGGCGCGTTCGACGTGCAGGACGGCCTCTCGCGCGTCGGCCTCCAGTTCTGGGTGCCGAACACCGACGGGACGATCCGCTACGCGACGCACGAGTCGTACAAGCCCGGCGACGCCGACGTCGCGTGGTGGAAGACCTGGGCGCAGCCGAAGGGCATCAAGGTCCTCCTGTGCATCTACAACAACACCGGCTCGTGGGACTGGGCGCTCGCCCGTTCGGCGTTCGGCACGAACCGCACGACGTTCGTGAACGCGCTCGTCGCCGAGATGGACCGCCTCGGCCTCGACGGCATCGACGTCGACCTCGAAGGCGTCGGCTCGTACGACACCGACCGCGCGGCGTTCGGCTCCTTCATCAGCGCCCTCGCGACCGCGGTCCACGCCCGCGGCAAGCTCCTCACCGTGGACTCGTTCCACTACATCTGGAACGCCCCGAACCAGTCGTGGTGGCCGGACTGGGTCGGCAACGTCGACACGATCCACACGATGGGCTACGACGACCTCTACGAGGGCGGGACCGGCTACCACCGTTACTCGTTCCAGCAGACGACCGGCGTCAACGCGGGCCTGCCCGCATCGGCGATCTCGATGGGCTTCCCCGGCTGGAAGAACACCTGGGGCACCTCCTCGGGACGCGGCACCGACGTCCTCGCGCACCTCGCGGAGGTCCGCAACGACCTCCCGCAGCCGTCGGGCATCGCGATCTGGGACCTCCAGCTCTCGGCGTCGAACTGGCGGAGCTCCGCGGTGTGGGAGCAGATCGCGGCGCTGCGCGGGCCGCTCGGCAACCGCGCGCCGACCGCGACCGCGCAGACCCTCACGACGAACACCGACACGGCGCGCGCGGTCACGCTCTCGGGGATCGACCCCGACGCCGACCCGCTCACGTTCGCGGTCGCCTCCGGACCGTCGCACGGGGGCCTGTCCGGCACCGCCCCGAACCTCACGTACACCCCGGCGTCGGGCTGGACGGGCGCCGACGCCTTCACGTTCACCGCGAGCGACGGCGCGCTCACGTCGGCCGCGGCGACGGTGACCGTCACGACGGTCGCGCCCGGGACCCTGCCGGCGGGGTGGTCCTCGGCCTCCGTCGGCACGACCGTGACCGACGGCTCGGCCTCCTACGACCCGATCGCGACGCGCTGGTCGGTGACGGGCTACGGCGCGGGCCTCGCCGGGACCGCCGACCGGTTCCGCTACGCCTGGTCCGCGATGTCCGGCGACGGGGAGATCCGTGCCCGCATCGCCTCCGCGCCGACCTCCCCGACCGGCGCGATCGTCGGCGTGACGATCCGGGAGACGACCGCCGCCGGCGCGCGCCACCACTTCATCGGCCTGCGCGCGGACGGCCGCATCGTCTGGATCCGCCGGAACGGCACCGACCGCTCGACGAGCATCGCCGTCGGGACCACCGCGGTCACCGCGCCGATCTGGGTGCGCCTCGTGCGTTCCGGGACGACGATCACCGCCTTCACGAGCACCGACGGCATCACGTGGACGCGCTTCAACAACGCGAAGCTCTCGATGGCCACCGCGGTGACCGCCGGCATCGCGGTCGCGAGTTCCTCGACGTCGTCGCCGTACGCGACGACGCTCGACGGCGTCGTCCTCGTCCCCTAGGCGCCCGGGCCCTCAGGCCGGGGCCGCGCTCCCGTCGTCCGCGGGCGCGGGGCGGGGTGCCCCGAGCAGGCGGAGCGCGGCGAGACCCGTGACGATCGCGATGAGCCCGCCGACCGCCATCGCGTCCCGGGGGCCGAGGTGCTCGGCGAGCGTCCCCGCGATCGGCGCGCCGATCGGCGTCCCGCCGAGGAACACGATCGCGTAGAGCGCCATCACCCGGCCGCGCATCTCGGGCCGCACCGCGAGCTGGAGCGCGGAGTTCCCGGTGATCATGAACGCCATCGCGACGACGCCGAACGGCACGAGCATCGCCATCGCGGCGCCGCGGCTCGGCGCGACCGCGACGAGCACGCACGACGCGCCGAACGCGACCGCGAGCCACGCGAGGCGGCGGACGTTCGGCGAGCGCACGCGCGCCATGAGGAGCGCGCCGAGGAACGACCCGATCCCCATGCACGACAGGAACGTCCCGTACGTCCCGACGTCGCCGCGGAACGTGCGCTCGGCGAGGAGCGGCACGATGACCGAGAAGTTGAACGAGAGCGTGTAGAGGACCGCCATGACGACGAGCGGCATCCAGAGCGCGTCGTCGCCGCGGACGTAGGCGAGCGTCGCGCGGAGCGTCCCGCGTTCGACCGACGGCGAACGACGGAGCTCCTCGGGCCGCATCGCCCAGAGCCCCGCGATCGCCGCCACGTACGTGATCCCGTTCACGAGGAAGCACCACGCCATGCCGACGCCCGAGATGAGCGCCGCCGCGATCGCCGGACCGGCGATGCGCGTGCCGGTCATCACCGCGCTGTTCAGGCTCACCGCGTTCGCGAGGTGCTCGCGGTCCACCATCTCCGCGTAGAACGACTGGCGCGCGGGGTTTTCGTACGCGACGACGACCCCGGACAGGAACGACATCGCGTAGACCATCCACAGCTGCACGACCCCGGTGCCGACGAGCGCCCACATCGCGAGCGCGAGCACGCCGAGGGCGGCGTTCGAGACCATGAGGATCCGCCGGCGGTCCGCGCGATCGGCGAGCGAACCGCCGCGCACGCCGAGCAGCAGGAGCGGCAGGAACGTGAGGCCGGTGTCGATGCCGAGCGCGACGCCGCTGCCGGTCAGGCGCAGGACGAGCCACGCCGCCGCGACCTGCTGGACCCACGTGCCGGTCACGGAAACGACCTGTCCGAGGAAGAAGAGCCGGAAGTTCCTGCTCGCGTGGAGCGACTCGAAGGTCTCGCGGAGGACGCGGATCGGGGTCACGCCCCCCACCCTACGCGCCGCCGCGGCGTCCTCCGTAGGATGCGCGCATGCGGGCGGCGGTGCTCCGGGCGATCGGACGTCCCCTCGAGGTCCTCGACCTCGAGGTGGAGGCGCCGCGCGCCGGCGAGGTGCTCGTGCGGATGACCGCCTCCGGCGTGTGCCACTCCGACGTCCACCGCGCCGACGGCGACTGGGGTCCGATCCCCGGCGCCCTCGTGCTGGGGCACGAGGGCGCCGGGGTCATCGAGGCGCTCGGACCGGGGGTGACCGACCGCGCGGTCGGCCAGGCCGTGGCGCTCAGCTGGAACGCCTCCTGCGCGACGTGCGCGGCGTGCGCGCGCGGCGAGGAGTGGCTCTGCGAGGAGACGAAGGCGCTCGACTGCCTGCTGCCCGACGGCACGACGCGCCTGCGCACCGCCGACGGCGCGCCGATCCGCCAGTACATCGGCATCGGCACGTTCGGCGAGTACGCCGTCGTCCCGGTCGCCGCCGCGATCCCGGTCGGTCCCGTCGCACCCGAGGTCGCCGCCCTCATCGGCTGCTGCGTGGCGACCGGCGTCGGCGCGGTGCGCAACGCCGCGCGCGTCGAGCCCGGCGAGCGCGTCGCGGTCCTCGGTCTCGGGGGCGTCGGTCTGTCGGTCGTCATGGGCGCCGCGCTCGCCGGCGCGGGCGAGGTCGTCGCGATCGACCGCGATCCCGCGAAGCTCGATCTCGCCCGCGAGGTCGGCGCGACGCGCGCGGTCGAGGCGCTCGGCCACGAGCCCGACGGCACGCTCGACGTCGCGTTCGAGGCCGCCGGCGCGACGCGCACCGCGGAACTCGCACTCGCGTCGGTGCGACCGGGCGGACGCGTCGTCCTCGTCGGGATGCCGCACCGCGACGCCCGCGTCGAGCTCTCCCCGCTCGCCCTCGTCGAGCGCAGCATCACGCTCGTCGGGACGAACTACGGATGGACGCTCCCCGCGCGCGACTTCCCGTTCCTCGCGGAGCAGGCGCTCGCCGGACGCCTGCCGGTCGAGCGGCTCGTCGACCGACGGATCGGCCTCGACGACGTGAACGCGGCGATGGACGAACTGCGCGCCGGTCGGGGGCTCCGCCGGGTCATCGCGTTCCCCGGCTGAGCCCCCGCGGCGATGGACCGCACGCCGCTACGCGGACCAGGCGTAGAGCACGTGCGGGACCCCGAGGTAGGTCACCCGGAGCTCCGAGTACAGGACGCCCGTGTAGTAGAGGGTCCCCTTCGGCGTGAACCCGCTCGGCGCCGACGGGCAGATCGGGTTGCGCGTCTGCCACGTGTACGTGCCGGGCCGCCCGAGGGTGAACCCCGTGACGAGGTGCGGCGTGAGCCCGGTCGAGCGCAGCGTCGTCGCGGTGACCGCCGCGACGCCCTCCTGCCAGCGGTTCATCGCGACCGTGAACGTGTGACCGGGCGTCGTCTTCGTGCAGTCCTGCTTCGCCTTCCGGTAGCTCGCGACCGAGAACGACAGCTGGGCCGCGTGGGCCTCGAGCATCGCCTCGTCCCACCCGAGGGCGGTGAGGATCTCAGCCTTCGTGACCGAGCCGCCGACGGCGGGGTTGTACGTGACCGCGGTCGCGGGCACCGCGAGGGCGAGCGCCGACACGAGCGCGACGAACGGGACGAACCTGCGGAGTCTCATGGTCGCTCCCTTCTCCGAGACGGGCCGACCGTCGGTCCATCCACCGTGAACTTCACCGGAACGACGGCGGCGCAAACGGGTCGGAGGACCCGGAACCCGGCCGCCCTACGCGGGGCGGAGCGCCCGACGCCGCGCGCGGAGCGCCCGCACCCGGGCCGAACTCCCGTCGCGGACCTCGTGCTCGCGCGGGGTCCGCAGCCCGACCGCCATCCCCGTGAGCACGCGGACGCCGATCGCCATGAGGGCCGAGGGGTTCGGGACGACGACGTGATGTCCCATCGCCCGGGCCTCGCCGCCGACGCGGATCCGCACACACGCGCAACCCGCCCGCGCGCGGCAGGGGCGCGGCGGTTGCGGGACTAGACGACGCCCCGGCGCTCCGGGGGCCAGTAGACGAGCCGCACGCGCCCGACGAGCGCCTCCGCGCCGACCGGCCCGAACTGCCGGGAATCCGTCGAGGCCCCGGGGTCGTCGCCCGCGACCCAGTACTCGCCCGGTCCGAGCACCCGGCCGTCGGGCGCGAGGTCGCCGGGGATCGCCGCGACGCGCTTCACCATCTCGAACCCCGCCTGGCCCGGGTGCTCGACGACGACGACGTCGCCGCGCCGCACCCGCCCGCCCGCGGTCGCCACGAGCCAGTCGCCCGGCTCGAGCGTCGGGGCCATCGACGGCCCGCGGACCTCGAGGCGGAAGGGCCGCATGCGGAACGCGGCGGCGGCGAGTGCCGCGAGCGTCGCGACGAGCGCGAGGAGGCCGGTTCCGGGCCGGTGATACCGTGGCCCGGTCGATCGAGGAGATGAAGGAGGTTCCATGAGGCTCCAGGAGTGGATGCGACCCAAGCGTACCGTCCACGCGCACTGCGACCTCCCGTGCGGCGTCTACGACCCCGCGCAGGCGCGCATCGAGGCCGAGTCCGTGAAGGCCTGCCAGGAGAAGTACCAGGGCAACGAGGACCCGGTGTTCCGCGGCCGCGCCGTCCAGATCAAGGAGGAGCGCGCGGAACTCGTGAAGCACCACCTGTGGGTGCTGTGGACCGACTACTTCAAGCCCGAGCACCTCGCGAAGTTCCCGGAGCTCCACGAGCTCTTCTGGAACGCGACGAAGGAGGCCGGTCTCGCGAAGAAGTCGCTCGACCCGGCCCAGGGCCAGAAGCTCGTCGACCAGATCAAGGAGATCGACCGGATCTTCTGGGAGACGAAGAAGGCCTAGGCACGATCGAGCATCGCCGCACCATCGCGGGGGCGGGGCCCCCACGAGCGGTTGTGCCGGACATCACACGCCGGATGTGCCACGCGTACCCGATTCGTGCCTAGACCGTACGTAGGATGTCCGGCGTCGACAGGAGCAGGGTGTACCGTCTGCAGTCAGGCAGGCGGGCACGCCGGGGGGGTTGGGTCAGGCACATGGCGAGCCGCTCGTCACACCTTCTTGCCGCGCGTCGCCGTTTCCCGGCGAAGGTCGTCCTCGCCGGCCTCGGCCTCCTCGTCGCGGGCGTCGCCCTCTCCGGCCCGGTCTCGCAGGCCGTGAACACCTGCGACATCAACGTCCCCACCGACTACTCCACGATCCAAGCGGGCATCAACGCCGCGACCGCGGGGCAGACCGTCTGCGTCGCCGCCGGCACCTACGCAGAATCGCCGAACGTCGACAGAGCCATCACGCTGCAGGGTGCGAAGGCCGGCGTCCCGGCCGGACCCAGCGCCTCGCCGAGCGGCCGCAACTTCTCGGACTTCACCGGTGAGACCCGCGTCACCGGCACGGTGACCATCGGCGCGAGCAACGCGACCGTCGACGGGCTCGTCGTGGATATCTTGACATCAGCGCATTCGGCCTACGCCTACGGCGCCAACATCACGATCCGGAACACCGCGCTCATCGGCCGAGGCAATGTCAAGACGAGTTCGGGGGTTTGGAGCGGGCTCACGACCCAATCCGCCGGCGCCACCGCGGAGAGCTACATCCTCGAGAACAACCGCATCTCGGGCGGTCGCTACGGGATCAACCACGACGGGGACAACAACACGGTCGGACTCACCCTCACCGGCAACTACATCACCGACGTGGAGCGCGGACTGCAGACCCAGGGAGACACCACGGGCTTGCAGACCATCTCGGGGAACGTCTTCGAGGACGTGACCGTCGGAGTTCGGCTCGCCCGCGACGGCGCCGTGATCACCGGGAACACGTTCCAGTCGTTCGCCGGAACGACAACAACCCAGGCGGCGATCCGTTTCGGTTCCGAGACGTACACCACGTGCTACGAGGGCTACACACCCAGCTCCCCCTTCCCCGCGCAAGGCATCACCGTCGCGAACAACGACGTCAGCGGAGTTCTCTTCGGAGTCGTGATCGAGGACCCCTTCGCCGCGCCGACGAACCCCTACCTGGTCACGAGTAACCGCTTCACCTCGATCGGCACGAAGTCGCTCGTCGTCGCGTTCAACGGCGCGATCTCGGTCACCGCCTGCAACCCGGCGGGCGGAACGCAGTCCGTCGGACCCTTCAGCCTCGAACCGGGGACGGCAATCGCCGCCGAGGGGAACCGCTGGCCCAGCACGCCCCCGGCCCCCACGTCGAACGTCACCGCTGCCGGAACGACCGTCGACACCTCCCCCTACATCTGGAGTTCGACCGATGACCCCGCGAAGGTCGGGCAGCCCGGATTCTGGCCCACCGCCATCGTGAACGATGAGCTCTGCACGATCACCTGCTACGTGAACGATTCGACCGGCAGCGATGCCGGCTCGGGGTCGACGCTCGCACCCTTCAAGACGATCCAGAAGGGGATCACTTCCGTATCCGCCGGCGGCACGGTGAACGTCGCCGCCGGCACCTATCCGGAGAACGTCGCGATCTCGAAGTCGCTCTCGCTCATCGGGCCGAACGCCGGCGTGGCGGCGCTCCCGGCTTCGGCCTGGGCCTCCCGAGGCGCGGAAGCGATCGTGGGGGCGAACAACGCCGCCGCGCGCGTGGTGGTGACCGGGGCAAGCACCACCGTGGACATCGCGGGGTTCAAGTTCGTCGGGCAGGCGACTGGCACGGGCTCCGCGGGCATCACCGTCGGGGGCGGCGGTTCGGGGACGATCCGCAACAACTGGTTCTCTTCGCTCGCGAACGCGTCAGTCACGTCGTTCAACTCCGCCGACATCTACATCCAGAACGGGAACGCCGGGACCTACACGATCTCCGGCAACCGCCACGATGGCCCGACCGGCGCCGACCCCTACGACGGCCCCGCGTCCTACTCGGCGATCAACGCCTGGTACCTGGACGACGTGACGATCTCCGGCAACCGCATCGAGAACTACCCCTTCGCGGGCATCCAGCTCGAGGAGACCGAAAAGGGGCGCATCACTGGCAACCTCATCCAGAACGTCGGCGCGAACGGCATCCAGGTCGCGACCGGAGCCACGCCCGGCCCGGTCGTCATCCGGGGGAACACCATCGACCGCGCGTCCACCTACTGGGTCAACTACTCCCCGTACACCGAACTGGCCTACTCCCCCGCCTCGCCCCCCGCGATCCCCGGTGACTACTGCTGGGGCGGGATCCACATCTGGCAGGACAACACGTCGGCGGCGTCCAAGACCGAAGTGACGAACAACCTCATCAC
>JBJTYK010000123.1:0-3193 GCA_046082745.1 Actinomycetota bacterium
GTACGGGCCGCCCCCTCGGTGTCTGGTACGTGAACGCCGCTAGTGCACGTCGCCCGAACGTGCGCGGGCGATGCCGAGCACCATGAGGCCGTAGAAGGCCTTCGCGGTGACGTCGGCGATCGTGTAGCCGACCTGCCGAGCCGTCTCGGCGACCTCGTTCCCCGTCCCGAAGAAGATGGGGAACAGGTACACGACCGGGTAGAAGAGCCAGGTGACGAGCAGCACCGTCGTGGCGTTCGAGATGGCGCTCGAGACCTCGCCGGTCTCCCGGGACTTCGCCTTCGCGAGCTCCCCGCGGAGCGTGGCGAGGATGTAGACGAAGGGGACCATCGACAGGAACCAGAACAGCCACTTCGTCCCGTTCTCCGTCGAGATCTCGCCCGGGTACCCGAGGGCGATCATGAGGACCGTGGCCGGGACCAGGGTGCGCATGAGGGCCTTGCGGCGCTCCGGGGTCAGGCCGAGGACGATGAGCAGCTCGATGACCAGCAGCGGCACCGTGATGAGCCAGTCCGCGTAGCGATAGCCCTCGTTCACGACGCCTTCCGCCCAACCGCTGAAGATGCGGAAGTAGTGGTAGCCGGCGATGCCGACGACCACGGCCGACGCCGCGACGCCCGCCTGATACTGCTTCGCGACGCTCTTGATCTGGGTGAGGAAGTAGACGAACGCACCGAGCATCACGGCGGTTCCGAACGACAGCGCGTTGTAGACGAGCTGGTTCAGGGCCGGGTCGGTGAGGACCGTGTTCTCCACGTGGTTCCCCCTCTCCGCGCCGGCGGGGCGCCGGACGCGCGGCAGGAGCCTATGCCCTCCCCGGGGTCGGTGCAGGGAGGCCGGTGGGCCTTCCCGGGCTCCGGTAGCATCCGCGGCGATGCCGAGCGCGCGGATCCCCTGGCTCCACGTCATCGCCGGATGCATGAGCAGCGGGAAGACCGCGGAGGTCGTCCGGCTCCTCACGCGCGCGGAGATCGCGGGGCGGAGCGTGCTCCTGCTCACGCCGGCCACGGACACCCGCGTCGCCTCGAGCGAGATCGTGTCGCGGACGGGGACGCGGTTCCCCTCGGTCGTCGTCGAGGACTCGCGGTCGGTGCTCGCCGAGGTCGTGCGGCGCGACCCCGACGTCGTCGGCATCGAGGAGGCGCAGTTCTTCGACGCGGGCCTCGTCGACGCGATCGAGGAGCTCGTCGCCGCCCCGCGCGAGGCGATCGTCTCGGGGCTCGACCTCGACTTAGCGGGGCGACCCTTCGGCGTCGTCCCGGAACTCCTCGCCCGCGCCGACGCCGTGACGAAGCTCACGGCGATCTGCGTGAAGTGCGGCGGCGAGGGCACCCGCACGCAGCGCGTTCGCGAAGGGCGTCCCGCGCGCGCGGACGAGCCGCTCATCGTGATCGGCGGGATGGGCGACGACACGTACGAGGCGCGCTGCCGCGCCTGCCACGAGGTCCCGGGGGCCTGAGGGCCGTGGCCTTCCTCGACCGACCCGGCTACCGGATCTACTACGAGGTCGCCGGCGACCCGCGCCGCCCGGCGCTCCTGCTCATCGAGGGGATGGGCGGCGACGTCGGCGGCTGGCACCGCAACGTCCCCGCGCTCGCGGCGGAGCGCTTCGTCGTCGCGCACGACCTCCACGGCAACGCGCGGTCCGATCAGCTCGCGGGTCCGGTCTCGATCGACGACTTCGCCGACGACGCCGTCGCGCTCATGGACGAACTCGCGATCGAACGCGCCGACGTGTGGGGGATGTCGATGGGCGGGCTCGTCGCGCAGACGATCGTGTTCGCGCATCCGGCCCGCGTCCGCACCCTCATCCTCGGGGGCTCGCACACGGGTGGGGTGGAACGGGTCGGTCCGCGCGGGCCGATCCCGCGCCTGTGGGAGGCGATCTACGCGCCGGCGTTCTTCGCCGAGCACCCCGAGCACGTGGCGGAGGATCGCGCGGCGCGCGCGGGACGTCCCCAGGCGGCCGACTCGCGCCGCTTCCAGCGGGAAGCGGCGCTCGCCTACGACGCGGGGGAGCGCCTCGGAGCGATCGCCGTCCCGACGCTCGTGATCCACGGCACCGAGGACCGCGTCCTTCCCGTCGAGAACGGCCACCGGCTCGCGGCGCGCATCCCCGGCGCGGAGGTCGCGATCCTCGAGGGGGCCGGGCACGCGTTCCACTCGGAGCGCGCCGACGCGGTGAACGACCTCGTCCTCGATTTCCTGCGCCGTCACCGCGACGCCTGAGCGGGCGCGTCCCGCGTCCCCGCCGTAGGCTAGCGGGACCGAGGGAGGAGGCCGACATGGCGGACGCGTGGAGCGAGCGGATCGTCCCGGGACGGTTCGCGGGGAAGACGGCGATCGTGACCGGGGCGGGGTCGGGCATCGGCCGGGCGGCGGCGGCGCGCATCGCGCGCGAGGGCGGCCGCGTCGTCGCGACCGACGTGGACCCCGAGCGGCTCACGGAACTCGAGCGGACCTTCGCCGACCTCGACCTCGTGACGATCGCCGGCGACGTCGCCGAGCAGGCGGACGTCGAGCGCGTCGTCGCGGCGGCCGGCGATCGCGTCGACGGGCTCGTGAACAACGCGGGGATCATGGACCGCTTCGCGCCGGTCCACGAGGTCGACGACGCGACGTGGGAGCGCGTGCTGCGCGTCAACGTGACCGGCCTCATGCGCATGACGCGCGCGATCGTGCCGGGCATGCTCGCGGCGGGGAGCGGCTCGATCGTGAACGTCACGTCGGAGGCGGGGTTCCGCGGCTCGTCCGCGGGCGTCGCCTACACGGCGTCGAAGCACGCGGTGCTCGGCATCACGCGGAGCTCCGCGTTCATGTACGCGCCCACGGGGATCCGGGTGAACGCGGTCGCCCCCGGCGCGGTGCGCACGAACATCGTCGCGGAGTGGGGCTCGACGTACGCGCAGGGACGCATCGGGCCGGTGATGCAGGCGACGATGACCGGCGTCGCGCAGCCCGAGGAGGTCGCCGCCGCGATCGCGTGGCTCCTGTCGGACGATGCGCCGAACGTGAACGGGGCGCTCCTCACGAGCGACGGGGGTTGGTCCGCCGTCTGACCGCTCGCCGGTACCATCGGGCCATGCCCGAGACGGACGGAGTGCCGGAGGAGGTGCGCTCGCTCGCGGAGCGCCACAACCCGACCCCCCCCCAGCCAAACCCCCTCCCTCTCCACCCCCCTCGCCCCCCCCCC
>JBJTYK010000124.1:0-3941 GCA_046082745.1 Actinomycetota bacterium
TTTCCCTGATCGCCTCGGGCTTCACGGCGGTCTATGCCGTCCGCCTGTTCAACCAGCTCCCCGCGCGCGTCGTCGTCGCGGGCGAAACGACGGCCTCCGACGGGCGGACCGAGGGGTTCGTCGCCGCGCTCGAGGGCGGGAACTGGACGGACGTGCCGCTGCCGCAGCCCCGCGAGCGCTGGCTCACCGGCGTCGCGCTCGCGCCCGACGGCGCGGTCCTCGGCGTCGGCAGCGCGATCGCCGAGAGCGAGCGCTACGGCTCGTTCCTCGCGCGGGGCTGCGCCCCCTAGCCGGACGCGGACGCGGGCGCGAGCGGGCAGGTCCGCAGCGGCAGCACGAGCGGCTCCTGCGGCTCCCGCGCGAAGTCGAACGCGGAGAGCATGTCGTCGGCCTCGCCGTCGCGCTCCGTGAGCGACGGGAGATCGAAGAGCGTCTCGATGAAGCGCAGCACCGACGCGAACTCCATCGTGTCGGAGTCGATCGCGCCGCGCTTCGCCCACGGCGAGATGATGAGCGTCGGCACCCGCGGGCCGAGCCCGTAGAGGTCCACGTGCGGCGGGGCCACGTGGTCGTAGTAGCCGCCGAAGTCGTCCCACGTGAGCACGACCGCCGTCGAGGCCCAGAGCGGGCTCGTCATCAGCTCGTTCAGCACCGCGACGGTCCAGTTCTCGCCGCGGCAGACGCTCGCGGGCGGGTGCTCGGAGAGCGCGAAGTCGGGCGTCACCCACGACACGGCCGGCAGCGTCCCGGCGCGCACGTCCGCGACGAACCGGTCCACGTCGACGACGTTGTCGTACATGTCGGAGAAGCGCACGTGGCGCACCATCCGCAGCGGCTGGACCCACTGGTTCTCGCCGCGGTACGAGCGCCACGAGATCCCCGCCTCCTCGAGGAGGTCCGGCAGGACCTCCACGTCGACGCACGGCCACCGGAGCTCCCAGAAGCGCCGCAGCTGCGCGGCGCCGGCCGCGCCGCGTTCCTCGAGCGCGAACGCCTCGGCCTCCTCCTCGGGACTGAGCCGACGGAAGGAGTAGGCGGTCTCGAACGGGTCGTCGCAGAACTCGCGCTGACCTGTCCCGAACTGCCCCGGCCGCTCGTGGTCGACGAAGCGGTCCGACTGCGCCGCGAACGTCCACAGGTGCTCGATCCCCGTCGGCCCGTAGACGGAGCTGAAGAACCGGTCGGCGAGGACGAACCGCCGCGCGTACGCCCAGTAGTTCGGGAGGTCCTCCTCGACGTACTGGATGTAGCCGCCCTCGTCGAAGCAGTCCATCGCACCGCCGTTCACCGCGGCGACCCCGTCGCGGAAGGAGTGGCCGACGTCGGGGGTGCGGTCCTCCGCGCGCGCGAGCGGGATCGTGCCCCCGTCGCAGGTGCGACCCTCGGTGGCACCGTCGGCGCCGGGGAAGGCGCCGAAGTAGTGATCGAACGTGCGGTTCTCCTTGATGATGAACACGACGTGGTCGATGCGCTCGCGCGCGGCGGCGACGACCTCGGGCGGCGAGGCGTCGGCGGCGAGCGGTCGGACGGCGATCGGCTCGGGGACCGCGCAGGACGCGGCGAACGCGGCGGCCGCGAGGACGGCGACGGCGATCCGCGTGCGCGCGCGCATCGTCCGAGGATACCGGTGGGTCCGGAGCGACCCGGAACGGGTCAGGAGGCGAGCGCCGCGGCGAGGTTCACGACGACGACGAGCGCCGCGAGGGCGAGGCCGAGGAGCATCGGCGCGCGCCCGCGCGGGTCGCCCGCGGCGACCGCCCGGCGTCCGAGCCACCACGCGAGCAGCGGCGCGGAGACGATGACGGCGATCGCCGGGACCGCCGCGAGGAGCGTCGGCCCGAGCGGCGCGTCGGTCGAGCCGGTCTCGTAGCCGAGGCCCGTGAAGATCGCCTCCCCGACGAACGTCCCGAGGACGAACGTGAGCGGCGTCGCGGCGATCGCGAGCCAGGCGTTGCGTGCGGTCCTTCCCATCGGGCGGTCACGCTCCTCTCGTCGTTCCGGGTCCGCGGCCCGCAACCCACCTCGCCGCCGTGCGAGAGGGGGGAGTCGAACCCCCACGCCCTTGCGGGCACCGGATCCTAAGTCCGGCGCGTCTCCCGTTCCGCCACTCTCGCCGCCCGAGCGTACCCGGCTGGCCTCCGCGGCCGACCGCTGTCAGACTGCGCGACGTGGCGGGCAGGCTCGGAGTGCTGCGGGAGGTCGCGAGGGACCCGAAGAGTCGCCGGGCCGTGCTCGCCTTCGCCCTGTTCGCGACCGCGGAACAGGCGGCGTGGATCGCGATCCTCGTCTACGCGTACAAGCAGGGTGGCGCGGCGGGCGCGGGCATCGCCGCCGTCGCCCAGCTGCTCCCCTCGGCCTTCCTCGCACCGCTCCTGTCGCTCATCGGCGATCGGCGCCGCGACCTCGCCCTGCCGTTCAGCTACGGGATCGAGGCGCTCGCCCTCGGTCTCACCGCGAGCGGGCTCCTGCTCGGCGCCCCGTTCTGGGCCGTCATCGTCGCCGGTACGCTCGCGACGAGCGCCCTCGCGACGACCCGGCCCGCCCACGCCGCCGTCCTGCCGATGATCTCGCGGACGCCGGAGGTCCTCACCGCCGCGAACGTCGCGAGCGGCCTCGCGCTGAACCTCGGCAACTTCTCCGGCCCGGCGCTCGCGGGCATCGTCCTGCGCTTCTCCGGACCCGGACTCACCTACGCGATCATCGCGGTGACGTCGCTCCTCGGACTCGCGCTCACGCTCGGTGTCGTCGGACGGAGCGAGGCCCCGGCCGAACCGGTCGAGGAGGAGCCCGTCGGATCCGTCATCGCCGAACTCCGCGAGGGCGTCGCGATCCTCGGGCGCGATCCGAACGTCCGCGTCGTCGCGCTCACCGAGGCGGGCCGCGAGCTCATCGTCGGTGCCCTCGAGCTCCTCATGGTCGCGGTCGCCGTCGACCTCATCGGGACCGGCGAGGGGGGAGCGGGGCTCCTGAACGCGTTCCTCGGACTCGGGGGTCTCGTCGGCGCCGCGGTCTCCGTCACGCTCATCGGGCGCCGGCGGCTCGTTCCCGCGATCGCCACCGGGAACTTCGCGCTCGGCATCCCGCTCGCGGCGGCGGCGGGCGTGCCGACCGCGCTGACCGTGCCGGCCTTCGTCTTCTTCTCCGGCGCCGGTCAGGCGCTCACGCAGGTCGCCGCGCAGACGCTGCTCCAGCGGTCGCTGCCGGAACGGGTCCGCGCGCGGGGCTTCGGGGCGCTCGAGGGGCTCACGCTCCTCGCGCTCGCGGCCGGCGCCGTCGCCGCCTCGACGCTGCTCGCGACCGTCGGGGTGCGCGGCGCGCTCGCCGTCGCCGGCGCGTTCGCGCCGTTCACCCTCCTCGTCAGCCTCGCGCGCCTCACGGAGAGCGACCGCGCGGCGCACGCGCCGGACCCGATGCGCATCGCGCTCCTGCGCCGCATCCCGATGTTCGCACCGCTCCCGCTCCTCGAGCTCGAGGGCGTCGCATCGGCGCTGCGGCCGATGGAGATCGCCGACGGGGAGACGCTCATGGAACAGGGCGACGTCGGTGACCGCTTCTACGTCCTCGCGACGGGCAGACTGTCGATCCTGAAGGACGGCGTCCAGGTCGCGACGTGCGAGCCGGGGGGCTACGTCGGCGAGATCGCGCTCCTGCGCGACGTCCCACGCACCGCGACGGTCGTCGCGACGGAGCCGTCCCTCCTCCTGGCCCTCGAGCGCGCGCCGTTCCTCGAGGCGGTCACGGGGCACCCGCAGAGCCGGGAGGCCGCGGAGCAGGTCGCGGACGCTCGGAGCCGCGACGCCGCGCTCGAGGACCCGCCGCCGACCTAGACCGACGCGGCGACCGCGGCGTCGTAGGTCCGCTGCACGTACGCGGCGGGGGGGGGGGGGGGGGGGGGGGCGTTTCTGTTTCTCGGGGGAGGCAAAGGCAAAAACCGCTCCTCC
>JBJTYK010000125.1:0-5238 GCA_046082745.1 Actinomycetota bacterium
CTCGATCCCCCGTCCCCGCGCGCCCCCGGCGGGGTGGGATGATGGGCCGACCAGCCGGCCGGAGGGACGACCGCATGGAGGTCCACGACTCGATCCTCGACGCGGTGGGCCGCACGCCCCTCGTGCGCCTCACCCGCGTCACCCGCGGCGTCCGCCCGACGATCCTCGCGAAGATCGAGTCGCTGAACCCCGGCGGGAGCGTGAAGGACCGCATCGGCCTGCCGATGATCGAGGCCGCCGAGCGCGCGGGGCTCCTGCGCCCGGGCGGCACGATCGTCGAGCCGACCTCCGGCAACACCGGCCACGGCCTCGCGATCGCCGCCGCGCTGCGCGGCTACCGCTGCATCTTCGTGATGCCCGACAAGCAGAGCCAGGAGAAGGTCGCGCTCCTGCGCGCCTACGGCGCCGAGGTCATCATCACCCCGACCGCGGTGGCGCCGGAGTCGCCCGAGTCGTACTACCGCGTCGACGACCGCCTCACCGAGGAGATCCCCGGCGCGTGGCAGCCGAACCAGTACTTCAACGACGAGAACCCGCGCGCGCACGAGCGCACGACCGGTCCGGAGATCTGGGAGCAGACCGACGGCACCGTCGACGTCTTCGTCGCCGGCGTCGGGACCGGCGGGACGATCTCCGGCGTCGGCCGGTACCTGAAGTCGCGGAACCCCGCGATCGAGATCGTCGGCGCCGACCCGGAGGGCTCGCTCCTGTCGGGCGGCGACGTCCACCCGTACCTCACCGAGGGCATCGGCGAGGACTTCTGGCCCGGCACGTTCGACCGGTCGATCGTCGACCGCTGGGTGCGGGTGTCGGACCGCGAAGCCTTCCGGATGGCGCGCCTCGTCACGCGCACCGAGGGCATCCTCGTCGGCGAGTCGTGCGGCACCGCGATGGTCGCGGCGCTCGAGGTCGCCCGCGACCTCGACGAATCGAAGACGATCGTCGTGCTCCTTCCCGACACCGGACGGAACTACCTCTCGAAGCTCTACTCCGACACGTGGATGCTCCAGCACGGGATGGTCGACCGCCCGGAGTCCGCGCGCGTCGAGCAGGTGCTCTCCGCGAAGGACGCCGCGGTGCCCCCGCTCGTCACGATCCCGGCGCAGGGGAAGGTCCGCCAGGCGATCGACCTCCTCCACGCGCACTCGATCTCGCAGGCGCCGGTCGTCCGCGAGGAGGGCGTCGGGGTCGCGGGCTTCGTCGGCTCGATCCAGGAGCGCGCCCTCCTCGACCGCATCTTCCGCGACCCCGACGCCCTCCAGGCCGAGGTCGCCGAGGTCATGGGACCGCCGATCCCGATCGTGCCCTTCGACGCGCCGGTCGACGTCGCGTTCGGCGACCTCCAGCGCGAGCCCGCGGTCATCGTCGCGAAGGGCGACCAGGCGCTCGGCATCCTCACGCGCAGCGACCTCCTCGAGTTCCTCGCGCACCGGCAGCGTCCCTGACCGTGCGGGCGCTCGGCATCGACGTCGGCGTGCGGAAGGGGCTCGACCTCGTCCTGCTCGGCGACGACCGCGCGGTCCTCGAGACCGCGCGCCACGTCCCGGTCGAGGACCTCGCGAAGCTCGTGCCCGACCTCGAGCCGGACTGCGTCGCGATCGACGCGCCGCCGTGCTGGGCGTCGAACGGCCGCTCCCGCCTCACCGAGCGCGAACTCCGCTGGTTCGGCATCCAGAGCTTCAACACGCCGTCGGACCCGGCGATGGCCGAGCACCCCTTCTACGAGTGGATGACCGTCGGGTTCGCCGTCTTCGACGCGATCGCCGAGCGCTTCCCGCGCTGGCGGGGCGGACGGGTCCTCGGCCACGCGATCGAGGTCTTCCCCCACGCCTCCGCCGTCGTCCTCGCAGGGCATCTGCCCGCGAAGGGCGTGGCGACGACCGCGTTCCGCCGGTCGGTCCTGCGCGAGCGCGGCGTCGACCCCGCGCCGCTCCGCTCCGCCGATCAGGTCGACGCCGCGCTCGCGGCGCTCACCGGACTCTTCGCCCTCGAGCGCCGCTGCAGCGCGCCGGGCGACCCGCGCGAGGGCCAGATCGTGCTCCCGTCGATCTCGCTGCCCGCCCGCCCCTACCGCCGGGCGAAGGCGGCGGCCGCGGCCGACCCGCAACCGACGCTTCCCGGCATGGCACGATGCCAGTGCGGGGACCCGGACTGCCGGGCGATGACCTCGCGGGAGTTCGCGCCCGGCCACGACGCGAAGCGCAAGTCGGTGCTCTGGGCGCGGTCCCGCGAGGGACTCGAGGCCGTCGAGGAACTGAGGGGGCGAGGATGGGCGATGCCGCCGGAGATGCGATGAGGTTCGAGACGCGCGCGATCCACGCCGGGCAGGAGCCCGACGAGGTCCACGGCTCGGTGAACGTCCCGATCTACCAGACCTCGACCTACGCGCAGCCCGCGGTCGGCAAGCCGCGCTCCTACGACTACGCGCGGAGCGGGAACCCCACGCGCGAGGCGTTCCAGGTCGCGCTCGCGTCGCTCGAGGGGGGTCGCCGGGCGCTCGCGTTCGCCTCGGGACTCGCCGCGCAGACGACGCTGCTCCTCACGCTCGCGCCCGGCGACCACGTGCTCCTCGCCGACGACGTGTACGGCGGCACGTACCGGCTCTTCTCGAAGGTCCTCGAGGGCTGGGGCCTCGCGTTCTCGACCGTCGACATGACCGACCCCGACGCGCTCGCGGCGGCGGTGCGCCCCGAGACGCGGCTCGTGTGGGTCGAGACGCCGTCGAACCCGTTCCTGAAGATCGTCGACGTCGCGGCGGCCTCCGGGATCGCCCACGCCGCGGGCGCGCGCTGCGTCGTCGACAACACGTTCGCCTCGCCGTACCTCCAGCGCCCGCTCGAGCTCGGCGCCGACGTCGTGCTCCACTCCGTCACGAAGTACCTCGGCGGCCACTCTGACCTCATCGGCGGCGCGATCGTGACCGACGACCTCGACCTCGCGGAGCGGCTCGCGTTCCTCCAGAACGCCGCGGGCGCGGTCCCCGGGCCGATGGACTCCTTCCTCGCCCTGCGCGGCCTGAAGACGCTCGCCGTGCGGATGCGCGCGCACTGCGAGGGGGCGCGGCGCGTCGCCGCGTTCCTCGCCGAGCACCCGCGCGTCCACCGCGTCCACTACCCCGGGCTCCCGAGCCACCCCGGCCACGCGGTCGCGGCGCGGCAGATGGCGGACTTCGGGGGGATGGTCTCCTTCGAGGTCGGCTCCCGCGACGAGGCGGTCGCGGTCGCGGAATCGACCGAGGTGTTCTTCCTCGCGGAGTCGCTCGGCGGGGTCGAGTCGCTCATCGAGGTGCCCGCGGTCATGACGCACCTGAGCGTCGCCGACTCGCCGCTCGCGGTGCCCGACACGCTCGTGCGGCTCTCCGTCGGGATCGAACACCCCGACGACCTCGTGGCCGACCTCGGCCGCGCGCTCGGCTAGGGCTTCGGGCGCTTCAGGTACGCGACGGTCGATCGCCCCCCCATCGGGTTCTCGACCTGCACGACCGAGACGAGCTCCCAGCCGTCCGCGCCGAACGTGTTGAGGATCTCCGCGGGGTTGTGCTCGAGGAGCGGTGCGACGAAGTACTCCCACTTCACGGCGATGCCTCCTGGAGTCGACGGTGGTCCACTTTCGTGCAGCGGTCCATGACGACCGCGAGGCCCGCGTCCTCGGCGATCCCGCGGGCCTCCTCGTTCTCGATGCCGAGCTGGAGCCAGAGGGCGCGCGCGCCGATCGCGACCGCCTGGCGGGCGACCTCCGGGGTGTCCTCCGCGCGGCGGAACACGTCGACGAGGTCGACGTCGATGTCCGCCGGGAGGTCGAGGAGCGACGGGTACGCGCGCTCGCCGAGGACCTCGGTCTCGTTCGGGTTCACGGGGACGATGCGGTAGCCGACCCGCTGGAGGTACCGCGCCACGTCGTACGACGGGCGGTCCTCGCGCGAGGAGAGCCCCACGACGGCGATCACGCGCGCCGACGCGAGGATCCCGGCGACCGCGGCGTCGTCCTCGGGGTAGGTCACACCCGCTCCCGTCCGACGATCGCGAGGAGGTCGTGGAGCGCTCGCCCCGTCGCCCCCCAGATCGTGTGCTCCCCCATCGGATACGCGAACCCGCGGTGGACCCGCCCGTCGTGGGCGAGCTCGACCGGCTGCTCGGCGCGCTCGAGCTCGGCGAGCGGGAACGCGAGGACCTCCGCGATCTCGCGCGGGTCCGGGCGGAACGTCGGCAGCGACGCGAGCCAGCCGACGAACGGCAGCATGAGCACGCCGCTCACGACGGTGTGGACCGGGGCGAGCGCGCCGAGGACCTCGACGCGCTCCGGACCCACGCCCAGTTCCTCCTCGAACTCGCGCAGCGCCGTCGCCACGAGCCCGGCGTCACCGTCGTCGCGCAGGCCGCCCGGGAACGAGATCTCGCCGGGGTGGCGGGTGAGGTGCTCGGCGCGTCGCGTGAGGACGAGCGTCGGCTCCGGCGCGGCGACGATCGGGACGAGGACCCCGGCCGGCACGGTGTCGGCCGGCAGGACCGGCGTCGGATCCTGGTCGAGCGCGGCGCGCAGGCGCGCGCGGAGGTCGTCGGGGGCGGACACGCGTCCATGGTAGACGAGGCCCCGCGCGCGACGGCCGGGGGTATCCTTGCGTCCATGGAGGGCGTCGGCACCGTCATCGAGGTGACCGAGCGGGCAGCGCGGAAGGTGCGCGCGCTCGCGACGAAGGAGGGCCGCCCCGACGCGTGCCTGCGCGTGCGCGTCGTCTCCGGCGGCTGCTCCGGCTACGCCTACGAGCTCGGGTTCGAGGATGCGCCCGCGGCCGACGACCGCGTGGTCGAGACCGACGGCGTGCGCGTCCTCGTCGACCCGGAGAGCGCGGAGATCGTCGAGGGTTCCACCCTCGACCTCGACGCCTCGCTCCTCGAGGGCGGCCTGAAGATGCGGAACCCCCGCGCGCGGAGCGAGTGCGCCTGCGGCGACTCGTTCGCGCTCTGATGCCGTCCTCCGCCGACAAGACCCAGTGGTCGGACCTCTACTCGGAGGTCGTCCTCACCGGCCTGTGCACCGGCTGCACCGCGTGCATCGTCGTCTGCCCGTTCCACGTCCTCGGCTACGAGGACGGCCACCCCGTCCAGCTCCAGCCGGAGGGTCCCGCGGCGTGCAGCCACGGCGACCGCGGCTGCGACATCTGCACCCGCGCCTGCCCGCGCTTCCGCGAGTGGGAGGGCGAGATCGACACGGCGCTGTTCGGGCGCGCGCGCGAGGACG
>JBJTYK010000126.1:0-3536 GCA_046082745.1 Actinomycetota bacterium
GGGCGGTCGATGCCGCCGTCGCCGTCCTCCGCGCGGAGGCGATCGAACCGGTCCCCGCCGGTTCGCGCCCGCCGCAGGACGGGCTCGCCCTCACGGGCCGCGTCCTCGACGTGCGTTTCGTCGGGTCGGCCGTGCACCACCGCGTGGAGGCGATCGGCCGCACCCTGTCCGTGACCCGTCCCTTCCGCGGCGAGGAATCCGTCCTCGCGGAGGGTGGCGAGGTCGTGCTCACCTGGGATCCGGACGACGTCCGGATCCTCCCGATCGAAAGGAGCGTTCGATGACCGAGGTCCCGTTCCCCGAGAAGCTCGTGAGCCCGCCGCCCGGGCGGATCCGCCGCGAGGACGTGGTCTGGAAGCTGTGGGGCGACGAGGCCTCCGGCCGCGTCTCCGACGAGATCTGGGTCGCGAACGAGTCGATCCAGCAGATGCTCTTCACGATGGCGCCGGGCGCGCGGTTCGGGCACTCGGAGGGACACCGGACGAACCTGGGGGCCGACGAGCTCTACTTCGTCCTGTCCGGGACGCTCGTCCTCGCGAACCCGGAGACCGGTGAGGTCCACCGCGTCCGCACCGGCGAGGCCGTCGCGTTCGGCCGCGACACGTGGCACCACGGCTTCAGCCTCGGTCCCGAGCCGCTGCGCGTGATGGAGTACTTCGCGCCGACCCCGGCGATGGGTGCATCCCAGGCCCACGCGAAGGGGACGCCGAACCTGACGGCGATCCGCTACGGCCAGGAGCAGTTCCTCGGGCGGTGGCCGGCGGCGGCCGACGAGGCGCGGGAGAAGTTCTCGATGCGCGTGCTGCGCGACGCCGACGTCCTCTGGCGGCTCGAGGGCGAACCGGAGCCGACGCTCGTGGGCATCTATCTCTCCACGGATCAGCTGACGGCCGGCGTCCAGGAACTCCGCCCCGCGCAGATCGGCGCGACGCACCGGCACGGGGGTGACGAGGCCGGCTACGTCGTCTCGGGGACGCTCCACGTCCACTTCACGGAGTACGGCGGACCCGGTCCCGGCAACGGGTGGTACGAGATCCCGACGGGCGAGGGATTTCTCGTGCCGAAGGGGACGCCGCACCGCTACTACAACCTCGGCGCCGAGCCGGCGCGCTTCCTGTTCGGCGTCGCGCCGTCGTACCTGCCGTGAGCGGTCCGCTCGCGCTCGGCATCGACGTCGGGGGGACGAAGGTCGCCCTCGGCCTCGTCGGCGCGGACGGAACCCTCGCGGCCTTCGAGCGGGTCGAGCACGGCGACGTCGCCCGCGTCGAGCTCCTCGCCTGGGTCGCGGCCCGCGCCGCCGCCTTCGCCGCGACGGCGGGGGCGGTCGCGGCCGTCGGCGTCGTCGTCCCCGAGGTCGTCGACCCGTCGGGCGAACTCCGGAGCGCGACGACGGTCGCGTGGCGACGCGCCGAGGTCGTGGCGGCGCTCGAGGGCATCGCGCCGGTCGCGCTCGGCAACGACGTCGAGGCCGCGGCCTACGCGGAGGCCCGGTTCGGCGCGGGACGGGGACACCGGTCCGTCGGGTTCGTGACCGTGGGGACCGGCATCTCGTCCTCGCTCGTCCTCGACGGCGAGCCGTGGGCGGGCGCCCACGGCGCCGCGCAGCTCCTCGGCAGCGCGCCGCTGTCGATCGGCTGTCCGCGCTGCGGGGAACGGGTGCGCGTGTGCCTCGAGGAGGTCGCCGCGGGGCCGGCGCTCGTCGCGCGATCCGGGGGCGCCGCCCCGTCCGCGGAGGAGCTCTTCGCGCTCGCGGCCGCCGGCGATGCGGACGCGGCGGCGCACCTCGAGGCGACCGCGGAGGTGCTGGGGTCGTTCCTCGCGCTCTTCGTGAACATCGTGGACCCGGAGATCCTCGTCCTGGGGGGCGGGATCGGGACGGCGGGCGGCGCGTTCCTCGACGCCGTCGTCGTCTCGACGCGGGCGCACGTCTGGGCCGAGCACGTACGGGGGATCGACATCGTCCCCGCCGTGCTCGGCCCGCGCGCGCAGGTCGTCGGGGCCGGCGTCCGGGCGCTGCGGAGCATGGCCGCGTGAGCGCCGGTCGGGTCGCGGGGAAGGTCGCGCTCGTCACGGGCGCGGGGTCGGGGATCGGTCGCGCGGCGTGCCTCGCGCTCGGCGCCGAGGGGGCGACGGTCGTCGCGACGTCCCGGGACCCGGGGCGCACCGAGGAGACCGCGTCGGCGGTGCGCGCGGCGGGCGGCGAGGTCGGCGATGCCTTCGCGCTCGACGTCGGCGATCGGGACGCCGTCGCGACGGCGGTCCGCGCGCTCGGCGAGCGCTTCGGCCGGATCGACGTCCTCGTGAACAACGCCGGGGTCGAGCTGCCGCACGCGCCGTCGCTCGGCGAGGTGACCGACGACGAATGGGAGCGGCTGTTCCGGGTGAACGTGTCGGGGATGTTCTGGACCATCCGTGCCGCGCTGCCGTACCTGCCGACCGGCGCGTCGATCGTGAACGTCGGGTCGGTGAACTCGCTCGTCGGGTGGCCGAACGATGCGCCGTACACGGCGACGAAGGGGGCGGTGCTCCAGTTCTCGCGGGCGCTCGCGCTCGAGCTCGCGCCGCGCGGGGTGCGGGTGAACTGCCTGTGCCCGGGCATCATCGACACGCGGCTCACGCGCGACTTCATCGAGGCCGCGGACGACCCGACGGGCACGGAGCGCGAGTACCACGCGAGTGCCCCGCTCGGCCGGATGGGCAGGCCCGAGGAGGTCGCGGCGTGCGTCGTCTTCCTCGCGTCCGACGAGGCGTCGTACGTGACCGGGTCCGCGATGGTCGTGGACGGCGGGATGACCGCCACCTAGACGGAAGGAAGGACGATGGCAGCGTACGTGGAGTTCATCAGCCGCCGACCGGGCGTGCCCCTCGAGGCGTTCCACGCGATCGCGGGACCCGGTCAGGTGCACTGGGGCGAGCGCTACGGCGAGGACCGCCTCATCCTGAACGTCGGCCGCACCTGGCGCATCGGCCCCGAGCCCGAGTACCTGTGCATCTGGAACACGCCGGGCCGCAGCCTCGACCGCCTCCAGGGGTGGGCGGACGTGTTCGCGACCGGAGAGGCGGACGACCTCGAGAAGGCGTTCGAGGCGGCGGGGCGCATCGACGCGGCGGGGATGTACGACGTGCTCCGCGAGCCGGTTCCGGCGACGGGTCCGCTCCACTACGTCGAGTTCTTCGACACCGACGATCCGACCGCGGCGCTCGCGGCCTATGAGGCGCGCGCGGCGGGCAACGCCCTCGTCCTGAACGCGCTCCTCGATCGCATCGGTCCGCTCGGTCCGGACCCGCGCGGCATCGCGGTGTGGCAGGCCCCGTCGTTCGCCGTGATCGAGTCCTGCGCCCGGGAGGTGCCGGGGGCGGGGGTCCGCATCGTGCGCGCCGGCCTGTACGCGCCGATCGGCGCGGAGGTCCTGTGACGGTGGATCGAAGGATCCGCCTCGGGGTCGTGGGCGTGGGAGACGTCGCCCAACACAACCACCCACCCCCATTCCCCCGGATCGAGGAAGTCGCCAAACTCGTGGCGGTCGCCAGACGAG
>JBJTYK010000127.1:0-5196 GCA_046082745.1 Actinomycetota bacterium
GCCGGGAGGCCGCGGAGCAGGTCGCGGACGCTCGGAGCCGCGACGCCGCGCTCGAGGACCCGCCGCCGCGTCCTCGTCCTTCCCCGCCGCGCGGAGCACGACCGCGAGGTCCATGTACGCGGTGACCGGCAGGATGAAGTAGGCGATCGTCTCCGCCTGCTCGACGGACGCGCGCGCGAGTTCCTCGGCCGCCTCGTGGTTGCCCGCGAGCGACTCGAGCCGCGCGCGGAGCCGGCGCCACGTCGACTGCGCGTCGACATCCTCCTCCGAGGCCACCTCCTCGGTCACCTTCAGGTACTCGTCGGCCTCGTCGGGACGACCCGCGGCGATGAGGACCTCCGCGAGGAGCGCCGCCGTCGTCGGGCGCGTGTAGTCCTCGTCCATCTCGGTGAGCGTCTCGTAGTCGGGGCGGAGCGCCGCCTCCGCGACGTCGAGCCGTCCCGCGAAGAGCTCGATGAGCCCGAGGTCGAGGGAGCACACGAGCGCGTCGGTGCGGCCGCCGACGTCCTCGAGGATCTCGCGGCTCTCCGCGAGCATCGGCCGCGCCTCGTCGAACGAGCCCTCGAAGCCGTGGAGCTGACCGAGGATGCCGACGACGATGCCCTCCGAGCGGCGCGACGCCTGCGCGTCGCGGAGCGCCTGCTCGCAGAGCGCGATCGCCTCGGGGACCGGCGTCGGCCCGAACAGGAGCGCCTGCGCGACGTAGGTGGCGGTAGTGGCGATCTTCTCGGGGCGGTGCAGCGCCCGCGCGTGGCGTCGGGTCTCGAGCGCCGCCGCCGCGAGCTTGCTCCACTCCGAGGCGATCGCGTGGAGCATCAGCTCGCTCTGCGCGACCTCGAGGAGTCCGCGGACGTCCTCGTGGCGCTGGAACACCGGCCGCGAGCGCGCGATGACCTCCGCCGCGTACTCCGACCAGCCGTCGGGTTCCGCGAAGAACCGGACGAACACCTGGCCGACCTCGATGTGCGCGAGCGCCGCCTCGTCCTCGGCGGCGATCGCCGCCGACTCCTCGAGGAGGGTCTTCGCGGCGTCCACGTCGCCGGTCTCGAGGAGCGACTCCGCGAGGTCGGGGGCGAGGCGCAGCCGGTACGCGTCGCCGGCCTCGAGCGGCGCGCACGCGCGCTCGAGCAGGTTCCGGGCGGCGGGGAAGTCGCTGCGGGCGAGCGCGCGGAGCCCGGAGGACCCGAGGAGCTCCGAGGCGCGCCGGCCGATCGCGTGCCCGTGGTCGTCGAGCGGGCCGAGCTCGCCGCGGTAGATCCACGACTGCTCGAGGTGGTAGCCGAGGATCTCCTCGTACTCGATCGCGCGCTCGCCGGCCTGCGCCTCGAGCCACGCCGCGTAGCCCTCGTGCATCTCCGAGCGCGACTTCTTCAGGAGCGCGGCGTAGGCCGTCTCGCGCACCATCCCGTTCGCGAAGCGGTAGGCGTCGCCGCCGAACACCGGCTCGTCGCGGGCGACGAGCCGCCGCGACGAGAGCGTCTGGAGGTTGCCCTCGACGCCGTCGCGGCCGGCGGTCGTGAGCTCCTCGACGGCCTCGCGCGCGAACGTGAGGCCGATGACGGAGCCCCGCTGGAGGGTCCCGCGCTCGGCGTCGCCGAGCGCGTCGAGGCGCGCGGCGAGGAGCGCGTTGATCGACGGCGGGACGACCGGCGCGGCGCCCGGCGCGACCCGCCACCGCCCGCCGACCGAGATGAGCGAGCCCTGGTCCACCATCATCGAGACGACCTGCTCGACGAAGAGCGGGTTCCCCGACGCGGCGTTCGTGATGCCTGCGTTCAGCGTCGCGGGCAGCTGCGCCCCGCCGAGGATGTTCGCCGCGAGGAGCGCGCCCTCGTCGGAGGTGAGCGGCTCGAGCACGACGCGCGCGGTGCGCTCGCCGGGCTCGCCCCACTCGCCGTGCTTGTCGAGGAACTCCGGGCGCGCCGCGCAGAGCACGAGTGCGCGCGCCTCGTCGTCCTCGTCGGTCACGACGCCGGTGAGCATCTCGAGGAGCGTGGGCTCGGCCCAGTGCACGTCGTCCACGACGAGGACCACGGGCCGCTCCTTCGACAGTTCGACGAGGAACTTCTTCACCGCCCAGGTCATGTCGCCGGCCGAGAAGTTCGTCGCCGAGAGGCCGGAGAGCGACGCGAGCCGTTCCGTGACGCCGTCGGGCACGTCGCCCGCGAGCGCGTCGAGCCGGGCGCGCGCCTCCTCGGTCGTGTCCTCGTCGGAGATGCCGGCCGCCGAGCGCAGGGCCTCGGCGATCGGCCAGTACGTGATGCCCTCGCCGTAGGAGAGGCAGGTGCCCTCGAGGACGCGCGCCTCGTCGGCGACCGAGCCGAGGAACTCGCGGATGAGCCGCGACTTCCCGAGCCCCGGGTCACCGATGAGCGTGGCGAGTTGCGAGCGGTCCGCGTCGAGCGCCGCGCGGTAGCGGGCGACGAGCTCGCCGAGTTCGCCCTCGCGCCAGACGAGCGGGAGGTCCTCGCCGCGCGCGCCCGCGGTCCCGCCGCGCACCGCGATGAGGCGGTACGCCGGCACGCGTTCGGCCTTGCCCTTCAGCTCGAGCGGCTCGACGGTCTCGATCTCGACGTCGCCGCGGACGAGCGCGAGCGTGGATTCGCTGATGAGGATCTGGTTCGGGGGAGCGGCCTGCTCGAGCCGCGCGGCGGTGTTCACGGCGTCGCCCGTCACGAGCCGCTGGCCGGTCGTCACGTCGCCCGCGACGACCTCGCCGGTGTTCACGCCCGTGCGGTTCGTGAGCCGAACGCCCCAGCGCCGCTCGAGGTCGTCGTTCATCCGCGCGAGGGTGTCCTGCATGTCCTTCGCGGCGCGCACCGCGCGCAGCCCGTCGTCCTCGTGGGCGTGCGGGATGCCGAACACCGCCATGACCGCGTCGCCGATGAACTTCTCGACCGTGCCGCCGTGGCGCTCGAGGGCCGCCTGCATCGACTCGAAGTACGTGCGGATCACCTCGCGCAGCGACTCGGAGTCGAGCTTCTCGCCGAGGGCCGTCGAGCCCGCGAGGTCGCTGAAGACGATCGACACGACCTTGCGGACGTCCTGGACGAGGGCGGTGTCGACGAGGGAGATGCCGCAGAAGGGGCAGAAGCGGAACCGCGACTCGATCTCGGCGCCGCACGTGGGGCAGCGGGTCACCTGGGCTGCCTCCGGCGTCGGTCCATGGCGGGGATGGTGCCACGCTCGGGAGGCGGACGCCTCCTCCCCGTCCGAGCCCGTGCCTTGAGCGTCTCTCAGCCCGGGGGTAGCATCGCGAAGCCTGCGGCTCCGAGGCCGCGGCGGGGGGAGCGGTGACGGGCGGGCGACGGGCGGAACCGCGAGCGCATCCGGGTCTGCGGCCCATGCTCGCCCTGCTCCTCGCGGCATCCGTCCTCTCGCCGCTGACCGCGAGGGCGGGCGACCCGCTCCCCTCCGACCTCGGCATCACGGTGCAGGACCTCCGCGACTTCAATCCGGGGGATCCGAGCGTCCGCAACGAGGCCGGAGAGAACGGGTACGCCTCGTTCTACCTCACCATCGGCTACGGCTCCGACTCGTACCCGCCACCGCCGCTCGACGGGGTGACGCTCGAGATCTCCGGGCCCGGCCTCACCTCCACCGGTCTCCTCACGCCCGGCTGCACGTGGGTGACGGACCGCTTCTCGTGCCCGCTCGAGACGATCGTCAACGGGGAGTCGCAGTTCTTCGTCCAGCGCACGACGCCCGCGGCGACGACCTCGCCGGAGACGATGCTCACGACGACGTTCACGCTCGTGCCGCCCCCGGGGTTCGTCGACGACGACGCGGCGAACAACTCGGACTCCATCGACACCTACGTCATGCCCGACGTGCTCTCGCTCTGGATGGCCTCGTACCCTCGGACCTCCCCCGCGGGGGCCGTCGGCGAGTTCCAGGCCCTCATCCGAAATGGTTCGGCGTCCACGGCGACCGGAGTGGAACTCCAGGTGCGCTTCCCGGACGCATCGCTCGCGAGCGCCGCACCGATCGTATCCCCGACCCCCTGCGACCCGTACGTGACCGAGGATGATTCACTCGACGGCCAGGGCGATCCCGTCTATCCCTACTACGACCCCTACCGGCCCTACCGCATCAGCTGCCCGCTCGCCGACATCGCGAATGGGGAGCTGCTGCTGCCGATCCGACTCACGCTCCCGTCCTGCCCCATCGGCGAGATCGACTGCACGATCGACCTCAGCTTCCGGGTCGTCTACGCGCAGGTCGGGAACACCTTCCAGGAGAACGACGAGGACTACCGAGCCGCCTACATCCGGGATGAGCCCGCGGGCCAGGACGTCGTCGCCCAGGAGAGCGCCCTGCCGGTCGCCACGCCCGTCACGGTCTCCTCGCTCGACGGGAACGGTCTGAGCGCGACGGACCCCACCGCCGCGACCGTCACCGACCCGGCGACGTTCACCGGCTTCACCGTCGTCGCGGAGGTCGACCAGTCGCAGTCGGGGTCCGGTCCGGGGACGGAATCGGTGTCGACCAACGGGGCGGCCGCAGCGGCACCGGTGGCGTCACCCGCACCCCGCGACTGCGCGACCGATCGCTCCTACCCGCTCGACTGCCAGGAGTTCAACCTCCGCATCACCAGCCCGATCGTCCGGAACGAACTCGTGTACCGCCTCGTGTTCCTCCTGCACTCGTCGGCCTTCCGCAACGACGTCACGGGCAAGCTCCTGAAGATCAGCGCGACGTACCTCTTCCACGAGGACCTCATCGTGGCCGCCTGCCCGAAGGGCACGAAGGAATCGAACTACCTCACGAAGGTCCCGAGCGGGGACCCCTGCCTGCTCGCGAAGCGCATCGGCCGGTCGACCGGCTACTACGAGTTCGTCGTACTCACGCAGACGAACGGTCGCTGGAAGATCGGCCGGTAGCGGGCCGGAGCGCGGGCAACCCCCTCGGGGAGCGCGATCTACCCTCCTGAAGCACGGCGGGCTGTGCCCTCCTGTGCGTGCCTAACCGCGTTCCTACGCAGGAGCGTTGCGGACGCTCGCGGGCCGGGGCTACCCTGTTGCTCCGAACTGTGACGGGGGTCACAGGCGGGCACGAGGGGGCGTCACAACGGACGCGGTGACCGAGAGCACCGGGCGCTTGTGACCGCCGACGGGGCGCGTGGCCCCCGCGCCGGGCGACACTTCCGCGGTCCGGTGATCGAGGGGAAGGCGCACACATGAGGAGGCTCCTGCG
>JBJTYK010000128.1:0-6833 GCA_046082745.1 Actinomycetota bacterium
CCCCCCCCCCCCCCCCCCGCCGGCGTCGCCGACGTGAGCCTAGACCTCATCTACGGCGCGCGCGGCGAGACCGATGCCTCGTGGCGCGCGACGCTCGAGGAGACCCTCGCGCTCGCGCCCGACCACGTCTCCGCGTACGCGCTCACGATCGAGCCCGCGACGGCGCTCGGCCGCGCCGTGTCGGCGGGCCTCGCGCCTCCACCGGATCCCGACGAGCAGGCCGAACGCTTCGCGATCGCGTGCGAGGTGCTCGGCGCCGCGGGCTACCGCCACTACGAGGTCTCGAACTGGGCGCTGCCCGGACGCGAGAGCCGCCACAACCTCGGCTACTGGCGCCGCGACCCGTACCTCGGCATCGGCGCGGGCGCGCACGCGTTCCGCGGCGACCGTCGGTGGTGGAACGTCCGGCCGCCGCACGAGTACCTCGACCTCGTCGGTCGCGGCGAGCTCCCGATCGGCGGCGAGGAGGTCCTCACCGACGCCGACGCGCGCTTCGAGGAGATCGCGCTCGGCCTGCGCATCCTCGACGGCATCCCCGCCGACCGCGTCGACACGGCCGCCACGCGGCCGTTCCTCGAATCCGGCCTGCTCGCCGACGCCTCGGGCAGGCTCGTCCCCACCGAGCGCGGGATGCTCGTCCTGAACGAGGTCGTCCTCGCGCTCGCGGGCGAGTGACCGCGGGCGGGCACTAGCACTCTCCCCCCGAGACTGCTAACAATGGGGGCCGTGGAACCGGAACTCGGACCCCGCAAGCTCGCCGTCCTGCGGGCCGTCGTCGAGGAATTCGTCCGCAGCGGCGAACCCGTGGGCAGCGAGCGGATCGCGGAGCGCTCCGGCCTCGGCGTCTCCCCGGCGACGATCCGCAACGAGCTCGCCGCGCTCGAGGAGCTCGGCTTCCTCACGCACGCGCACACCTCGTCCGGACGCCTGCCGACCGACCTCGGCTACCGCCGCTACGTCGACGCGATGCGCGGGAGCGGGCGGCTGCGCGACGCGCAGCGCCGCGCGATCGCCGGGTTCTTCGCCGACACGATGCTCGACCTCGAGCACGTCCTGCGGGGCACGACGCAGCTCCTGTCGCGGCTCACGCAGTACGCGGGGCTCGCGCTCCCGCCCGCCGAGGACGAGGAGGCGATCCTCCGCGTGGAGCTCCTCGACACCGGCGGCTCGCTCCTGCTCCTCGTCGTCGGGCAGCGCGGCTCGGTGGACAAGGCGACGATCGACCGCCCCGCGGGCGCCGACAAGGCGACCGTCGAGGCGATCGACCGGCGGCTCGCGGGCGCGTTCCGCGGCCTCGCCCGCACCGACGCCCAGGCGCTCGCGCTCCGCATGGCGGGCGAGGCCGCGGGCGTCGAGCGCGACGTCCTCCTCGTCGTCGCCGACGCGCTCGGCGAGGAGGAGCGCGATGCGCGCAGCCACATCGTGATCGGCGGCGCGGCGAACCTCGCGGACGAGGAGGCCCGCTTGCGCCGCGAGACGCTGCGTCGGCTCTTCGAGGCCTTCGAGCGCGAGTCCGAGCTCCGCCGGCTCCTGCGCGACGTGACCGTGGACGACGTCTCGGTCACGATCGGCGCGGAGCACCCGCAGACCGGCGAGTGGGAGGCCGCGCTCGTCGCTGCGCCCTTCCGCGCCGGCACGACCGCCCTCGGCACGATCGGCGTCGTGGGGCCGACCGCGATGGACTACGCGACCGTCGTCGCCTCCGTGCGCGAGGTCGCGCGGCACCTCTCGGAGCTCGCGACGGCCCTCGACCGATGATGTCGGCGGTCGACCTCTACGACCTGCTCGGCGTCGCCCGCGACGCCTCCGCCGACGACATCAAGCGCGCGTACCGCGCGCTCGCGCGGGAACTCCACCCCGACGCGAGCGGCGACCCCGCGACCGAGGAGCGCTTCAAGGAGGTCACCGCGGCCTACGAGATCCTCTCCGACCCCGAGAAGCGCGCGCGCTACGACCGCGGCGGGGTCGGCGGCATCGCGGGCCAGCCCTTCGGCGACGTCGCGGACCTCTTCGAGGCGTTCTTCGGCCCCGGCGCCTTCGGCGGACGTCGCACGGCGCAGCGACGCACGCGGACGCAGCGGGGCGAGGACCTCTTCGCCCGCGTCGAGCTCAGCTTCGACGAGGCGGCGTTCGGCGCCCACCGACTCCGCGTCGAGCGCCTCGTCGCGTGCGCCGCGTGCGCCGGCACCGGCGCCGCCGCGGGGACCGCGCCGACGCGCTGCCCGGGATGCGGCGGCGGCGGCCAGGTCCAGGACGTGCGCCAGAGCATCTTCGGCACCGTGATGACCGCCACGCCGTGCCGTCGCTGCGAGGGAACCGGCGAGGAGATCCTCGACCGCTGCGCCTCGTGTCGCGGCCGTGGGCGCGAGGCCGCGTTCGCCGACGTGCCCGTCGATATCCCGGCGGGCGTCGCCGACGGCCTCGAGGTCCGCCTGCCCGGCGCGGGGCACGCCGGTCGCGCCGGCGGAACGTCGGGCGATCTCTACGTCTCGCTCGCCGTCGAACCGCACCCGGTGTACGCGCGACGCGGTCAGGACCTCTTCGCGACGCTCGACGTGCCGTTCACGACCGCCGCGCTCGGCGGCGACGTCGACGTCGCGACGCTCGACGGCACGGAGCGCCTCGGCATCCCCGCGGGGACGCAGCCCGGCGACGTCCTGCGGATGAAGGGCCACGGCGTCCCGAACCTCGGACGGCGCGGCCGCGGCGACCTGTTCCTCACCGTCGAGGTCGCCGTGCCGCGGAAGGTCGGACGGGACGAACGCGAGCTCCTCGAACGCCTCGCCGAGGTGCGGGGCGACGGACCGCCGGTCGTGCGGAGGATGGAGGGACGATGAACGACGTGGTCGATTCGGCCTGCGTGTTCTGCCGGATCGTCTCGGGGGACATCCCGGCGACGATCGTCCACGCGGGGGAGCGGGTCGTCGCCTTCCGCGACCTGAACCCGGCGGCGCCCACGCACGTGCTCGTCGTGCCGCGCGAGCACGTCGCCCGGATGAGCGACCTCGAGGACCGTCACGGCGACGCGCTCGCCGACCTCTTCCAGGTCGCCTCGCACGTCGCCCGGGCCGAGGGGATCGACCGGACGGGGTGGCGCCTCGTCGTGAACGAGGGCGCGGACGCCGGGCAGTCGGTCTTCCACCTCCACGCCCACGTGCTCGGCGGCCGGAGCCTCGCCTGGCCGCCCGGATGAGGCCTGCCGGACCCGCTGCCCCGTCCCGTGGGAGGCCCCGGGGGGCCGCTACACTCGGGGACCCGAGCGGCCGAGCGGCCGCCCGTCGACCCGGAGGGATGGGCACGACCCCGAGATCCCGCACGTGAGCGGCCCCATCACGGACGTGAAGATCGAGGTGCCCCGCGACCGCGCGATGGTCGCCCTCCTCGGACAGCGCGACGAACTCCTGAAGCTCGTCGAGCGCTCGTTCGACTCGCGCATCGTCGTGCGGGGCAACGAGATCACGATCAGCGGTCCGCCCCGCGAGGCCGAGCAGGTCGGGCTGCTCTTCGAGGAACTCATCGCGCTCCTCGCCGCCGGGCAGGAACTCACGTCGGCCAACGTCGGTCGTTCGATCGACCTCATCAAGGGCGAGCGCGCGCGACCGAGCGAGGTCCTCACCGACACCGTCCTCGCCGGTCGCGGTCGCGGCATCTCGCCGAAGAAGCTCGGGCAGAAGGAGTACGCCGACGCGATGCGCCGCGCGACCGTCACGTTCGCGGTCGGCCCCGCCGGCACGGGCAAGACCTACCTCGCGGTCGCGACGGCGGTCCGTGCGCTCCAGGGGAAGGAGGTCTCGCGCATCATCCTCACCCGTCCGGCCGTCGAGGCCGGCGAGCGCCTCGGGTACCTGCCGGGGACGCTCTACGAGAAGATCGACCCGTACATGAAGCCGCTCTACGACGCGCTGTTCGAGATGCTCGGCGCGGACGCGCTCCCGCGGCTCATGGAACGGGGGACCGTCGAGGTCGCGCCGCTCGCGTACATGCGCGGTCGCACGCTGAACGACTCGTTCATCATCCTCGACGAGGCGCAGAACACGACGCCCGAGCAGATGAAGATGTTCCTCACGCGGCTCGGCATGGGCTCGCGCGCCGTCGTGAACGGCGACACGACGCAGATCGACCTCCCGTCGGGCCAGCGCTCGGGCCTCGTCGTCGTCCAGGAGATCCTCCGCGACATCGAGGGCATCGAGTTCGCGACCCTCGCCGCGCGCGACGTCGTCCGCCACCGGATCGTCCAGGACATCGTCGAGGCGTACCGCATCGCGTCGGAGCGCGCCGGCGATGGGTGACGGCGACGATCTCCCGCGGGTCCTGGTGGACGATCGCCAGGACCTGCCCCTCGATCTCGCGGTCCTCGCGGACCTCGCGCGCGACTGCCTGCGGGCCGAGGGCGCCGAGCGCGCCGAACTCTCCGTCTCGCTCGTGACCGAGGACGAGATCGCGGCGCTCCACGAGCGGTACGCGGGCGAGCCCGGGCCGACCGACGTGCTCTCGTTCCCGCTCGGGGGCGAGGACGACGCGGGCGTCCGGTTCCTCGGCGACGTCGTGGTCGCGCCCGCCTACGCGGCGCGCACCGCGGGCGACGTCGCGGCCGAGGTCCGCCTGCTGCTCGTCCACGGGATCCTCCACCTCCTCGGCTACGACCACGAGGAGGACGCCGAACGCGCCGAGATGTGGGGGCGCCAGGAGCGCTACTCGGGGGTGCGGGTCCCGTGAGCGGCACCGACTGGTTCCAGGTCGCGTCGGTCCTCGTCCTCGTGCTGCTCGTCGGGGTGCTCGGGGCCTCGGAGGTCTCGATCACGCGGATGAGCCTCGTGCGCGCCTACCGGTTCCGCGACGAGCGCAGGCGCGGCGGCGCCTCGCTCGCGCGGATCGCCGAGCGTCCCGCCCCGTACCTGAACGTCGTGCTCCTCCTCACGCTCCTCGCCACGATCGGCGGCACGACCCTCGCGACCTCCTTCGCCGTGCGCACGATCGGCCAGCAGGGGCTCGGCGAGGTCGTCGCGACCTTCGCGATGACGATCCTCCTCTTCGTCTTCGCCGACGTCACCCCGAAGACGTTCGCGATCCAGCAGACCGACCGCGTCGCGCTCCTCCTCGCTCCCGCGATCGTCGCCGTCCACCGCCTCGTCGGGCCCGCGGCGACCGGCCTCGTGCGGTTCGCGAACCTCGTGATGCCCGGCCGCGGCCTGCCGCAGGGCCCGTTCATCACGGAGAGCGAGATCCGCCACCTCGCGGAGATCGCCGTCGAGGGCGGCGAGCTCGAGGAGCAGGAGAAGGAGATGATCCACCAGGTCTTCGACTTCGGCGACACCGTCGTGCGCGAGGTCATGGTGCCGCGCCCCGACGTCGTGTCGATCGCCGCCGACCGCTCGCTCCGCGACGTCGAGGCGCTCGTCGTCGAGGCGGGCTTCTCCCGCATCCCGGTCTACGAGAAGGACCTCGACGGCGTCATCGGCGTGGTCTTCGCGAAGGACGTCCTGAAGGCCGTCTACCAGGGCCGCGACGGTACGCCGCTCCGGTCGATCGTCCGCGCCCCCCGCTTCGTCCCGGAGTCGAAGAACGTCGCGGAGCTCCTGCGCGAGATGCAGCAGGGGAAGTTCCACTTCGCGCTCGCGACCGACGAGTACGGATCGGTGTCGGGCATCGTGACGCTCGAGGACCTCCTCGAGGAGATCGTCGGCGAGATCCACGACGAGTTCGACCTCGCGGAGACCCCGATCGTGCCGCTCGGCGACGACCGCTGGCGGGTCTCCGGGAAGGTCGCGATCGACGAGGCCGGCGAGGCGCTCGAGGCGGAGTTCCCCGAGGACGGCTTCGACACGATCGCGGGGTTCGTCCTCGACCTCGCGGGCTCGATCCCCCGTCCGGGGGAGGAGGTCCGCTGGCTGAACTTCGTGTTCCACGTCGAGCAGGTGAAGGGCCGACGCATCGAACGGATCCTCGTGACGCGCGAGCCGGTGCCCGACGACGCGGAGGACGACGGCTCCGACGACGGGGACGACCGGGAGTGACGGCGGACCGCGTGGACGAGCTCATCGCGGCGGCGACGGCCGCCCGCGAGCGGGCCCACGCCCCCTACAGCGGCTTCCGCGTCGGCGCGGCCCTGCTCGCGGGCGGCCGCGTCTACGCGGGCGTGAACGTCGAGATCGCCTCGTACCCGCTCTCGGTCTGCGCGGAGCGCAACGCGATCGCGGCGATGGTGCTCGCCGGCGGGGCCGCGATCGAGGCCGTCGCCGTGGTCACCGACGCCGACGCGACGACGACACCGTGCGGCGGTTGCCGTCAGGCGCTCTGGGAGTTCGGTCATGCGACGGATCCGCTCGTCGTCTGCGCGACGCTCGCCGGCGCGCGCCTCGAGCGGCGGCTCTCGCAGCTGCTGCCCGACGCGTTCGGGCCGACCTCCTTCGTCCCCGGGCGGGGATGACGCACCGCTCCGGCGTCGTCGCCGTCGTCGGGCGGCCGAACGTCGGCAAGTCCACGCTCGTGAATGCGCTCGTCGGCGAGAAGGTCGCGATCGTCTCCGACAAGCCGCAGACCACGCGCCGCGGCATCCGGGGCATCCTCACGCGCCCGGACTTCCAGGTCGTCTTCGTCGACACGCCCGGCTTCCACAAGCCGCGCACGCTCCTCGGGCGGCGCCTGAACGACCTCGTGCACGACGTCGCGGCGGGCGGCGTCGACCTCGTCGTCCAGGTGGTGGACGCGTACGCGGGCGTGGGGCGCGGCGACGCCTACGTGTACGCGCATGAGGTGGCCGGCGTCGACGCGCCCCGCATCTGCGCCGTGAACAAGGTGGATCGCCTCGGCCGCGGCCGCGAGCTGCCCCAGCT
>JBJTYK010000129.1:0-13736 GCA_046082745.1 Actinomycetota bacterium
CGGCGCTCGCGGTAGAGGCGCCATCCGGCGCCGATGCCCGCGAGCGCCGCCGCGATCGAGACCGCGGCGACCCACGGGAGGAAGTGGTGCTCCTCGTGCTCGCCGAAGTAGACCCAGTCGCCGAAGACCGCGCCGAGCTGCGGCGCCCCGAGGAGGCCGACGCCCACCGACGCGGCGGCGAGGAGCGCGAGCGGCCCGGTCATCGTGGACGGCGACTCGTGCGGGTGCGCGTGGCCGCGGTAGTCCCCGAAGAAGGTGAGGAGCACCGCGCGCGTCATGTAGAAGGCCGTGAGGACCGCCGTCGCGAGGAGCACGACGAAGAGGACCGGGTGGCCCTCGGCGGCGACGACGAGGAGCTCGTCCTTCGACCAGAACCCGGCGAGCGGCGGCACGCCCGCGAGCGCGAGCGAGCCGATGAGGAAGGTCCAGAAGGTGACCGGCATCTTCGCCCGGAGCCCACCCATCTCCGACATGTCGTTCGAGTGGACCGCGTGGATCACCGAGCCGGCCCCGAGGAACAGGAGCGCCTTGAAGAACGCGTGGGTGAACAGGTGGAAGAAGCCCGCGGTGCGGCCCGCCGGACCCATCGCCATGCCGGCCACCATGTAGGCGAGCTGGGAGATCGTCGAGTACGCGAGCACCTTCTTGATGTCGTCCTGGACGAGCGCGAGGAGCGCCGCGCCGAGCATCGTGATCCCCGCCACGATCCCGACGACCTGGAGGACGGCGTCCCCGGCGTGGAAGAACACCTCGTAGAGGCGTCCGACGAGGTAGACGCCGGCGGCGACCATCGTGGCGGCGTGGATGAGGGCCGAGACCGGCGTCGGGCCCGCCATCGCGTCGGGGAGCCAGACGTGGAGCGGGAACTGCGCGGACTTCCCGATCGTCCCGCCGAACAGGAGGAGCGCCGCCGCGGCCACGAGCGCGGTCGAGGCCTGCCCGGAGGCGACGAGCTCGCCGACGTCGTGGATGTTCGAGGTCGTGACGCCGGTCGCCGCGACGAGCGCGAAGATGCCGAACATGAACGGGATGTCGCCGACCCGGGTCGTGAGGAAGGCCTTGATCGCGGCGTTCGAGTTCGCCCGATCCTCCCACCAGTGGCCGATGAGGAGGTACGAGCACACGCCCATGACCTCCCAGCCGACGAGGAGCTGGAAGAGGTTGTCGGCGATGACGACGTTCAGCATCGCCCCCGTGAACAGCGACAGGACCACGTAGAACCACGTGAACCGCTTGTCGCCGTGCATGTAGCCGAGCGAGTACACGTGGACGCAGAGCGACACGGAGGTCACGACGACGAGCATCACCGCGGTGAGGCCGTCCACGTACTGGCCCAGCGTCATCTCGAGGCTCCCGATCGAGAACCACGGGATCTCGGCCGCGTACGAGCCGCCGCCCCGGACGAAGTGCCAGAGGATGCCGAGGGCCATCACGAGCGACGCGCCGACGGCGAGGATGCCGTAGACCGGCCCCTTCCCCGGAGTGCGCTTGCCGAGGGCGAGCGTGAGTCCCCCCGAGAGGAACGGCAGGAGGACGACGAGCCAGGCGTTGCGGAGGAAGAACCCCGGTTCGAGCGCGAGCGTCTCGGCGCCTACCACCGGAGGAGGTTCACCTCGTCCACGTTGATCGTCTCGCGGTTGCGGTAGATGAGGATCACGATCGCGAGCCCGATGCCGACCTCGGCCGCCGCGACCGCGATGACGAACAGGGCGAACACCTGGCCCGCGAGATCCCGGATCGCGCTCGCGAACGCGATGAGGTTCACGTTCACCGCGTTCAGCATGAGCTCGATCGACATGAGCACGAGGACGGCGTTGCGCCGCGCGAGCACCCCGTACACCCCGATCGCGAACAGGGCCGCGGCGAACAGGAGCGGGAACGCGAGGCGGATCACGGGCGGTCGTCCTTCCGGGAGAGGACCACGGCCCCGACGAGCGCCGCGAGGAGGAGGAACGAGATCGCCTCGAACGGCAGCACGTAGTCGCGGAACAGCGCCGTCCCGATGTCGCCGGTCGTCGCCACCTCGGCGACGACCCCCGGCTCCCCGCCGAAGGCGTCGAGCAGGAGCGCCGCGAGCCCGGCGAAGATCGCGACGCCGATGACCGCCGCGACCCCGCGGCGCTGGTTGTCGAGCACCTCGCGACCGATCGGGGCCTTCGTGAGCATGAGCCCGAAGAGGAAGAGGATCACGATCGCGCCGACGTAGATGAGGACCTGCACCCAGGCGGCGAACTCCGCCCCGAGGAGCAGGTAGGCGACCGCGACCGTCGTGAGTGCGACGACGAGGTAGAGGGCCGCGTGGACGACGTTGCGGGCCGTGACGAGCCGCACGGCGGCGAGGGTGCCGAGCGCGGCGACGATCCCGAAGGCGACCTCCTGCCCGCTCACGCCCCGGCCTCCGCGGGCGGCTCGGCGCCGGCCTCGAGCGGGGGCGGCGGCAGCACCGTGTACGTCCACTCCTCGAGGCGCTCCTTCTCGTGGACGAGCTCGCTGATGCCGTACTCGGAGTACTCGAACTCGGGGCTCCAGAACAGCGCGTCGAACGGGCACACCTCGACGCAGATGCCGCAGTACATGCAGAGCGAGTAGTCGATCGCGAACCGGTCGAGCACCTTCACCGAGCGCGCCTTGCCGCCCGAAGCGGGCTCGTGCGACTCCTTGTGGGCGTCGATGTAGATGCACCAGTCGGGGCACTCGCGCGAGCACTTGTAGCAGACGGTGCAGTTCGCCTCCTTCAGCGCGATGACCCCGCGGGTGCGGGCCGGCAGGTCCGGCTTCACGTCCGGGTAGGACTGCGTCACGGCCGGGCGCAGGAGGTGCTTCAGCGTGACGAGGAGGCCCTTCAGGAGGCCGAGCCCCGTCGAGGACGGCGGGCCCTCGAGCGGCCGCACGTCGCGCTCGTCCACGGCCACCTAGACCGCCACCTTCACGATCGCCACGACGAGGATCTGGAGGAGCGAGAGCGGGATGAGCGCGAGCCACGAGAAGCGCTGGAGCTGGTCCTCACGCAGGCGCGGGTAGGTGGCGCGGAACCAGATGAGGAGGAACGAGAGGATGCCGATCTTCGCGAGCATCCACAGCGGCGCCGGGATGATCCCGAGGAACGGCAGCGGGAGGTACCCGCCGAGGAACAGCACCGAGGCGATCGCCGACAGCGCGACGATGCCGCCGTACTCCGAGAGGAGGAAGAACGCGAACTTCAGCCCCGTGTACTCGGTGTAGGCCCCGAAGATGATCTCGGAGTCGGCCACCGGCATGTCGAACGGCGGGCGCGTGAGTTCGGCGACCGCGGCGATGAGGAAGATGAGGAACCCGATCGGCTGCGTGAGGACGAACCACGCCGACGCCTGCGCCTCCGTGATGCCGATGAGCGAGAGGGTCTCCGCCTGCATGACGACCGCCGCGGCGGCGAGGACGAGCGGGAGCTCGTAGGCGATGAGCTGCGCCGCGGCCCGGAGCGCGCCGATGAGCGAGAACTTGTTCGCCGACGACCAGCCCGCCATGAGCACCCCGATCACGTTCACCGACGAGATCGCCATCACGAAGAAGATGCCGATGTCGAGGTTCAGGATGAAGAGCTCGTCGGAGAACGGGATGACGACGAAGAGCGCGATGTAGGGGACGAGGGCGACGGCCGGCGCCATGCTGAACACGGCGGCGTCGGCGGCGCGCGGGATGATGTCCTCCTTCTGCACGAACTTCACCCCGTCGGCGATGAGCTGGGCCCATCCGTGGAACGCACCAGCGTCCATCGGCCCGTACCGCGACTGCGAGTGCGCGAGGACCTTGTGCTCGACGTAGCCGACGACGAGCGGCGCGACGAGGAAGAACCCGAGCACGACGAGCGCCTTCGCGACGAGGACGAGCCAGACGCCGCCCAGCCCGTCGAGGATGCTCGTGGCCGCCGTCATTCCTCCTCGTCCTCCTCCCCCTCGCCCTCCGCGGCGCCCGGCCAGGGCTTCGCGACGCGCGACATGAGGGCGAAGTCCTTCCGGAGGGGATGGCCCTCGAAGGGCTCCGGCAGGAGGAGCTTCACGGGCTCGGGGTGGCCGACGACGTCGATGCCGAACATCTCCATGCACTCGCGCTCGTGCCAGTCGGCGGTCGGGTAGAGGTCGGAGATCGTCGCGACGGCGGGGGCCTCGCGCGGCAGGAGCACCTTCAGCCGCACCGAGTGGCGCCGGGTCGTCGACGCGAGGTGGGTCACGACCTCGAAGCCCTCCTCCTGGCGGTCGACGACGGTCACGAAGTCGCAGTAGTCGCACGCGAGGTCGGCGTCGTCGCGTGCGAAGGCGACGACCTCGTGGTACCGGGGCGCGGTCACGCGGGCCACGGCGTGCCCGAACTGGTCCGCGACGTCCACGACCTCGTCGCCGAAGCGAGCGCGGAGTCGGGCGGCGATGTCAGGAACCGGCAGCGGGCGCGGCGGTGAGCTTGCCACTCCACTTCTCCCTGATGTCCTCGCCGGCGATCTTCTTCTGGAGCAGCACGATGCCCTGGATGAGCGCCTCCGGGCGGGGCGGGCAGCCCGGGACGTAGACGTCGACCGGCACGATCTGATCGACGCCCTTCGTGACGGAGTAGGAGTCCCAGTACGGGCCGCCGCAGTTCGAGCACGACCCCATCGAGATCACGTACTTCGGCTCGGGCATCTGGTCGTAGACACGGCGCAGCGCCGGCGCCATCTTGTCGGTGAGGGTGCCGGCGACGACGAGGAGGTCGGCCTGCCGCGGCCCGTGCGCGAAGGGGATGACGCCCAGCCGCATGAAGTCGTGCTTCGAGGTCGAGGCCGCTATGAACTCGATCGCGCAGCAGGCGAGCCCGAAGTTCATGACCCACAGGGAGTACCGGCGACCCCAGTTCAGGAGGAACTTCACCGGCTGGATCGAGGCGAGCGGCGTCTTCTCGGTGATCAGACCCAACGCAGGACCCCCTTCCGCCAGGCGTAGAGGAGCCCCGCGCCGAGGATCGCGATGAACACGCCCATCTCGATCACGGCCTGCCATCCGAGGTCCTCGAAGACGCGCGCCCAGGGGAAGAGGAAGACGGCCTCGACGTCGAAGATCACGAACAGGAACCCGAACACGTAGTAGCGGACCTGGCTCTGGGCCCAGCCCTCCCCGACCGGGTCGATCCCGCACTCGTACGTCGTGAGCTTCGCGGGCAGGGGCCGACGCGGGGCGATGAGGCGGGCCGCAAGGAAGGCGACGGCGACGAGGCCGACGCCGGCGACGAGGACGGCGAGGACGACCGCGTAGTCCTGCAGATAGGTGGTCATGCGGCGCCCGTCCTGTCCACGGTCGCGCGGAGTCTAGCAACGGCCGCGTCGGCGCTCGCGCCGCAGCGGGCGGCGAGGAACCGGGCGAGTTGCACGAGCGCCTCGGCGGCGACGCCGCCCGGGAGGCCGTCCACGATCGCGATGGCCCGGGCGACCTCCTCGGCGACGGCCTCCCGGGCGGCGTCGAGCACGGCTCCGGTCCGCACGATCGCGAGGGCCCGCTCCATCCGCTCCCCGACCGGCGGTCGGTCCGCGAGGAGCTCCGCGAGTTCCGTCCCGTCCGGTCCCCCGAGCGCGAGGAGCACCGGGAGCGTGTAGACGCCCTCCTGGAGGTCGACGCCCGGCTCCTTCCCGAGTTCCGAGGCCGAGGCCGTGAGGTCCATGATGTCGTCCGAGAGCTGGAAGGCCATCCCGAGCGCCTCGCCGAATGCCTCGAGGCGGTCGAGGTGCTCCCGGGGCGCGTCGGAGAGCATCCCCCCCATCCGGCACGAGGTCGCGATGAGGACCCCGGTCTTGCGGCGGATCGTCTCCCGGTAGCCCGCGACCGTCTGGTCGACGCGCCCCGAAGATTCGACCTCGCGGATCTGACCGTCGCAGAGCGTCGCGATCGTCCGCGCGAGGAGCGCGGAGATGTCGGTGCCGAGGTCGGTCGAGATCTCCGACGCGCGCGCGAAGAGGTAGTCCCCGGTGAGGATCGCGACGGTGTTGTCCCAGCGCGCGTTCACGCTCGGACGTCCGCGGCGGGAGTCGGCCTCGTCGATCACGTCGTCGTGGTAGAGCGTCGCGAGGTGGACGAGCTCGATCGCGACGGAGCCCGGGATGAGGCGCGGGTCGGTCGGGTCGCCGACGTAGCCCGAGAGCAGGACGAGCATCGGACGGAAGCGCTTGCCGCCCGCCGCGAGGAGGTACTGGGCGGTCTCGGCGAGGAGGCCGGCGTCGGCCCGGACGGCCTTCTCGAGCGAGGCCTCGACCTCCTCGAGCCGTGCCCGGACGGCGCGCTCGAGCTCCGGGTCGGGCGGGGCGAAGCCGGGCAGGAGGCTCGGGCTCATGGCGCGATGCTATCCCGCGCCGGGCGGCGGGGGGCGCTCACCAGCGGATCACCGCCGCGGTCCGCACCAGATCGAGGACCGGGCCCGGGACGAGCCCGAGGACGAGGGCGAGGAGCGCGGGGACGGCGACCGTCGCCCGGATGCCGGCCCCCGCGTCGGGCGCCTCGGTCCCCGGGAGCGGTTCCTCCATGTACATGAGGACGATGAGGCGCAGGTAGAAGAACGCGGCGGCGGCGCTCGCGAGGACGCCGACGAGCGCGAGCCACGTCATGTCGGCGGCGATCGCGGCGCGGAACACGCCGAGCTTCGCGACGAAGCCCGCCGCGGGCGGGATGCCCGCCATCGACAGGAGCGCGATCGCGAGGAGCGCCGCGAGGAGCGGGTCGCGCTTCGAGAGCCCGCGGAAGAGCTCGAGGTCGCTGCGCTCCTCCCCGCGGCCCTGGACGAGGAGCACGACGCCGAACGCGCCGAGGATCATCGCCGCGTACGCGACGAGGTAGAAGAGCGACGCGGCCATGCCGTCCTGTCCGGGCAGGACGAGTCCCGTGAGGATGAACCCCGCGTGCGCGACGCTCGAGTACGCGAGCATCCGCTTCACGTCGCGCTGCGCGATCGCGAGGAGCGATCCGACGACGACGGACGCCGCGGCGAGCGCGGCGAGGACCGGCTGCCAGTCCCACGCGAGCGGCTGGAGCCCGACGTCGAAGACCCGCGCGAGCGCGGCGAACGCGGCGACCTTCGTCCCCGCGGACATGAACGCGGTGACCGGGGTCGGCGCGCCCTCGTAGACGTCGGGCGTCCACATGTGGAACGGCACCGCACCGACCTTGAACGCGAACCCGACCGCGAGGAGCACCATCGCGAGGATCGCGAGCGCGCGGCCCCCGCCGGTGCCGACGAGGGCGGCGGAGATCGCCGACAGCCGCGTCGAGGCGGTCGCGCCGTAGGCCATCGCGACGCCGAACAGGAAGAACGCGCTCGAGAACGATCCGAGGAGGAAGTACTTCAGCGCCGCCTCCGACGCGGCGAGTCGCGGACCGGCGCCGGTGAGGACGTAGAGCGCGAGCGAGAGGATCTCGAGGGCGAGGAACACGACGATGAGGTCCGAGGCGATCGCGATGAGCGACATGCCGGCCGTCGCGAAGAGGACGAGCGCCCCGACCTCCGGCCGCTGGGCCTCGCCCTCCTGGTGGCGGGCGTACAGCAGCGAGATCGCGGCGACCGGGTAGAGCACGAGCCGCACGAGCACGCCGAACCGATCCGCGGCGACGGCGCCGGCGAGGACCGTGGGGTTGCCCTCGCGGCCCCAGAGCCCGATCGCGGCCCACGCGGCGACGGCGAGTCCCGCGAGGGCGATGCCGAGGAGCGTCGTCGACCGCGGACGCCGCGGGAGCACCCCGGCGAGGAGCACGGCGATCGCCGCGACGACGAGGACGAGCTCGGGCAGGACCGGCCCGAGGACGATCGTGGGCGTCGACGGGGTCACGGCGCCTCCCCGGGGGTCGCACGGACCGCGGTCTCGACGACCCGGGCGGCGGCCGGGGCGATGCGGTCGGTGAGGAGCCCCGGCGCGAGCCCGAGGACGAGCATGAGCGCGAGGACCGGCGCGAGGAGCGCGATCTCCCGCACCGACAGGTCCGGGTGGGCCGCGTGCGCCGCGGGCGCGGGTCCCTGCGCCATCCGCCGGTACGCGCGGAGGAGGTAGATCGCCGCGAGGACGACCCCGGAGGCCGCGATGGCGCCGAGCACGCGGTTCGTCGCGAGCGTCCCGAGGATCACGAGGAACTCCCCGACGAAGTTGTTCAACCCCGGCAGGCCGAGCGACGAGAGCGCCGCGACGAGGAACGCCCCCGACAGGAGCGGCATCGTCGTCGCGGTCCCGCCGAGCTCGCCGAGGTCGCGGGTGTGCGTGCGGTCGTAGAGCATGCCGACGAGGAGGAACAGCGCGCCCGTCGACAGGCCGTGATTCACCATCTGGAGGATCCCGCCGGTCATCCCCTGCTCGGTGAACGCGAAGATCCCGAGCACGACGAACCCGAGGTGGGAGACCGACGAGTACGCGATGAGCCGCTTCAGGTCGGTCTGCGCGATCGCGACCGCGGCTCCGTAGACGATGCCGATCACCGCGAGGATCTGGATCGCGGTCGCCCACTCGCGCGCCACCTCCGGGAAGAGTCCGATCCCGAAGCGCACGAGGCCGTAGGTCCCGAGCTTCAGGAGGACCGCGGCGAGGATGACCGACCCCGCGGTCGGCGCCTCCGTGTGCGCGTCCGGCAGCCAGGTGTGGAGCGGGAAGAGCGGGACCTTCACCGCGAACGCGACGAGGAACCCGAGGAAGAGCCACGTCGCGGTCGCCGCGGGGAGGTCGAGCCCCGCGAGGGCCCGCACGTCGAAGGTCGGACCGCCCGGGAGGGCCGCGGAGGAGCGGTAGAGCACGAGGATCGCGACGAGGAGGAACGCCGACCCCGCCATCGTGTAGAGGAAGAACTTCACCGCCGCGTACACGCGGCGGCCGTACCCCCAGACCCCGATGAGCAGGTACATCGGGAACAGGAGCGCCTCGAAGAACAGGAAGAACAGCAGGAGGTCGAGCGCGAGGAACGCGCCGACGCACGCGGTCTCGAGGACGAGGAGCGCCGCGAGGAACAGCCGCACCCGCGACGCGACCTTCCAGGACGCGAGGATCGCGATCGGCGTGAGGAAGGTCGTGAGGACGACGAGGAACACGCTGAGGCCGTCCACCCCGAGGAGGTACTCCACGCGGGGCGAGGAGAACCACGTCGCGCGCTCCACGAGCTGGTAGCCGTCGGCGGCGGGGTCGAAGCGCCCGAGGAGGCCGAGCGAGGCGACGAAGGCGGCGAGCGAGGCGACGAGGGCGACGAGGCGGGCCGTCTCGTCGGGGATGCGACGCCAGCCGAGGAGGACCGGCACCCCGAGGAGCGGCAGGAACGTGACGAGCGAGAGCCACCTCATGCGATCCGCGCCCCCACGTAGGCGAGGAGCGCGACGGCCCCGAGGAGGATCGCGAGCGCGTAGCTCCGCGCGAAGCCGGTCTGCACGCGCCGGCCGCGCTCGGCGAGGTTCGCGACGAGCCCGCCGACGCCGTCCACCGCGCGGTCGATCGTCCCGCGGTCGACGGCCGCGGCGGCGACGGCCGCCACGGCCGCGGCCGGGCGCGCGACGAACCGCGCGTACGCGCGGTCGATGAAGGCGCCCTCGCGGAGGAACCCCTGGAGCGGGGCGAGCGCACCCGGCGGCTCCGCGCGGCCGCCGCGGAACCCGAACCAGCCGGCGAGGGCGCCCGCGAGCGCCACGACGACGGAGATCGCCACGAGCACCGGCTCCGGCAGCCCGTGGGCGTGCTCCGCGGCCTCGCCGAGGACGGGCGCGAGGAACACGGGCAGCCGCCCCTCGGTCGCCGAGAGGCCGAGGAGGCCCCCGGTCGCCGACAGGACCGCGAGGACCGCGAGTGGCACCGTCATGACGGGCGGCGACTCGTGGACCGCGGTGTCCGAGCGGCGCGTCCCCGCGAACGTGAGGACGACGAGCCGGGCGATGTAGACGGCGGAGAAGAAGGCGGCGACGAGCGCGAGGAGCCACGTCACGGTCGCGCCCGCCTCGTTCGCCCGCGCGAGGATCTGGTCCTTGCTGAAGAAGCCCGCGAACGGCGGGAGCCCCGAGATCGCGAGGGCGCCGACGATCATGACCGTGGACGTCACCGGCAGGAGGCGGCGGAGCCCTCCCATGCGGCGCATGTCGGTCTCGTCGTGCATCCCGTGCATCACGGAGCCCGCGGAGAGGAACAGGAGCGCCTTGTAGAACGCGTGGGTGACGAGGAGGAAGATCGCGGCGGCGTACGCCTGGAGTCCGAGCGCGAGGAACATGTACCCGAGCTGGCTCACCGTCGAGTACGCGAGCACCCGCTTGACGTCGTCCTGCCCGATCGCCGCGAGCGCGGCGTAGAGCGCGGTGACGAGCCCCACGACCATCACGACCGTGCGGGCGACCTCCGAGACGTCGTAGAGCGGGTGCATCCGCGCGACGAGGTACACGCCGGCGGTGACCATCGTCGCCGCGTGGATCAGCGCGGAGACCGGCGTCGGACCCTCCATCGCGTCGGGGAGCCAGACGTGGAGCGGGACCTGCGCGGACTTGCCCACCGCCCCGCCGAACAGGAGGAGGGCGACGACCGTCGCCGCCCCGTGGAGCGCCGGGTCGGCGCCCACGGCCGCGAGGAGGTCGCCGATGTCGAGCGTCCCGAAGTGGAGGAACGCGAGCGCGATCCCGACCATGAGGAACGTGTCGCCGATCCGCGTCGTGACGAACGCCTTCTTCGCCGCCTCGGCGGCGCGCTCGCGCTCGAACCAGAACCCGATGAGCAGGTACGAGCAGAGCCCGACGCCCTCCCACCCGAGGTACAGGAGCAGGAGGTTCTCCGCGAGGACGAGGACGAGCATGAACGCGACGAAGAGGTTCAGGTACGCGAAGAACCGCGCGAACCGCGGGTCGCCCTCCATGTAGCCGACGGCGTAGACGTGGATGAGCGTCCCGATGCCGGTGACGACGAGGAGCATCGTCGCCGAGAGCGGGTCGAGCCGGAGGTCGAATCCGACCCGGAAGTCCCCGGACGCGATCCACTCCGCGAGGCGGTGGACGACGAGGCGCTCCTCCGCGGGCAGCGCGAGGAGGTCGCGGAGCGCGCCGAGCGACAGCGCGAAGGCCGCCGCCATCACCGCGACCGCGAGCCACCCGGCCGCCCGACCGAGGCGACGGCCGAACGCGAGGTTCGCGACGGCGCCCGCGAGCGGCAGGACCGGGACGAGCCAGAGGAGGTCGCCCGCGCCGCTCACCACCGGAGGAAGCTCGCGTCGTCGACGTCGGCCGAGCGCCGACGTCGGTAGGCGGAGACGATGATCGCGAGGCCGACGACGACCTCCGCCGCCGCGACGACCATCGAGAAGAAGGCGAGCACCTGGCCCGACAGGTCGTCGCGAAGGCGGGAGAAGGCCACGAGCGCGAGGTTCACGGCGTTCAGCTGGAGCTCGATCGACATGAACATCACGAGGGCGTTGCGGCGCAGGAGCACCCCGAGCGTCCCGATCGTGAAGAGCGACCCGGAGGTCACGAGGAACCAGGCGATCGGGGTCCTCACGGCGCCGCGACCTCCTCGACCGCGGCGCCGGCGACCGTCGCGTCGGCGACCACCGCCGGGCGCTCGCGCTGCGCGAGCACCATCGCGGCGATCGCCGCGACGATGAGGAGCACCGAGGTGACCTCGAAGGGGAAGAAGTACCGGCGGAAGAGCTCCTCGGACAGCCGCTGCGGGTTCCCGCCGAAGTTCGCGGTGAACTGCTCGGGGACGCGCGTCGCGAACCCCACCCCGGCGCGGATCGCCACGGTGAGTTCGGCGACGAACCCGAGCCCGAGGACGATCGCGATCGGACGCTGCCCGCGGAGACGCTCGACGAGCGACTCGTGGCGGTCGACGCCGAGGAGCATGATCACGAACAGGAAGAGCACCATGATCGCGCCCGCGTAGACGATGACCTGCACGGCGAACAGGAACGGTGCGCCGAGGAGCAGGTAGAACACCGCGATCGTGAAGAAGTTCACGACGAGGAACAACGCCGCGTGGACCGCGTTGCGCTGGAGGAGCATCGCGATCGCCGAGCCGATCGAGATCGGCGCGACGATCCAGAACACGAGGTTGTCGAGCGGCACCTAGCCCTCCTCGGTCCCGGGCGCGGTCCCGAGGGGCAGCGGCGGTTCGAGGAGTTCGTCCTTCGTGAGGACCGCCTCGTCGCGCTCCCGGTACGCCATCTCGTAGACGCTCGTCATCGTGAGCGCACGCGTCGGACACGCCTCCACGCACAGACCGCACATGATGCAGCGCAGGTAGTTGATCTGGTAGTCCTTCGCGTAGCGCTCCCCCGGCGACACCGGGTGCTCGGGATCGTTGTCCTCGCCCACGACCCAGATCGCGTCCGCCGGACACGCGTACGCGCAGAGCTCGCAGCCGATGCACTTCTCGAGGCCGTCCGGGTGGCGGTTCAGGAGGTGACGGCCGATGTGGGAGCGCGGCGGCGGCGGCACGATCTCCTGCGGGTAGCGCTCCGTCGTGTCGCGGCGGAAGACCTGGCGGAGCACGGTGAGCATGCCGCGGACGATCGCGAGGACCGGGGCGCTGCGGGGCGGGGGGCTGAGTTCGCTCACGACGACACCCCCTCCCGGCCGCGCGACAGGAGCGGCGCGGCGAGCGAGAGGAGGAGCGCGACGCCGAGGAGCGCGGCGGCGCCGAGGATCACCGTGCGGCGCCCGAGGATGTCGGGCAGCACGACGACCGCGCCGGTCGCGAGGACCCAGACGAGCCCGAACGGGATCATGACCTTCCAGCCGAACGCCATGAGCCGGTCGTAGCGCATCCGCGGCAGCGTCGCCCGGATCCAGATGTAGAGGTAGACGATCGCGAAGACCTTCCCGAGGAACCACAGCACCGGCCAGAGTCCCGGCAGGAAGTCCGGCGCGGGTCCGTTCCAGCCCCCGAGGAACAGCGTCGTCGCGATCGCGGCGACCGTGACCGTCGCGACGTACTCGCCGAGGAAGAACATCGCGAACTTCATCCCGCTGTACTCCGTGTGGAAGCCCGCGACGAGCTCGGACTCGGCCTCGGCGAGGTCGAACGGGGGGCGGTTCGTCTCGGCGAGGCCGGCGACGAGGTAGGCCACGAACGCGGGGAACTGCGGCACGACGTTCCACAGGCGCTCCTGCGAGGCGACGATCTCGGACATCCGGAGCGAGCCCGCGTACATGATCACGGCGACGAGCGCGAGGCCCATCCCGACCTCGTAGGAGATCATCTGCGCGGTGGAGCGCACCCCGCCGAGGAGCGGGTAGTTCGAGCCGCTCGACCACCCGGCGAGGACGACGCCGTAGACCCCGAGCGAGGCCATCGCGAGGACCCAGAGGAGGCCGACGTCGAGGTCGGCGAGCTGGAGCGGGATCTCCCGGCCGAAGAGGCGGATCGGCGCGCCGAACGGGATCACCGCGAAGGCGAGGAACGACGGCACCATCGCGGCGACCGGCGCGATGAGGTAGGTGACCCGCTCGGCGGTGCTCGGCGTGACGCCCTCCTTGAAGAAGAGCTTCAGGCCGTCGGCGAGCGTGATGAGGATGCCGCGCGGGCCGGCGCGCATGGGGCCGGTGCGCGTCTGCATGTCGGCGATCACCTTGCGCTCGACCCAGATCAGGACGACGACGAGCAGGAGCAGCCCGACGAAGACGACGAGGACCTTGCCGACGAGGATCCCCCAGTCGAGGAGCTCCATCAGCCCTCCCCCACGGCGGCGGTCGCCTCGGTGGGGGCCCCCCCCGGGACGACGGTATTGGCTTCAACCCCCCCGCACGACAGG
>JBJTYK010000130.1:0-4852 GCA_046082745.1 Actinomycetota bacterium
GCTGGTGGTGTTTGTCTTCTTCTTTTTTCTCTCCCGTCCCTCCCCCTCCCCCCCCCCCCCCGCCGCCCTGTTCCACAACGACCACGGTCGGTTCGTCGACGTGAGCGCGGGCTCCGGTGCCGACCTCGCGATCCGCGGGACCGGGTGCGCCGCAGCCGATCTCGACCGCGACGGCGACACCGACCTCGTCGTCGGCGCGGCCGGGACGCCGGCGCTCCTGTGGAACGACGGCGACGGGACGTTCACCGAGGGCGCGCGCGACGCGGGCCTCGCGGCGTACGGCTGGTACTCCGGCGTCGCGATCGGCGACGTGAACGGCGACGGATGGCAGGACGTCTTCCTCGCCGGCTACGCCAACCTGAACGCGCCGAACGCCCAGGCGACCGGCGGGTTCCCGCGGACGTTCGCCGGCGTGCGCGACCTCCTGTTCGTGAACGCCGGCCTCCGCGACGGCCGCGCGGCGTTCCGCGAGGTCGGCGCGGAGGTCGGCCTCGAGACGGCGTTCCCCGCGCACGGCCTCGGCGCGACGTTCTCCGACCTCGACGGTGACGGCGACCTCGACCTCGTCGTCGCGAACGACCTCGATCCGAACGCGCTCTACGAGAACGTCGCGTGGCCCGACGGCGCGGCCGCGGATCCGCTCGGCCTCGGATTCCGCTTCGACGAGGTCGCGGCGCCGGCTGGCGTCGCCGACCCGAACGCCGGGATGGGGGTCGCGATCGACGACGTGAACCGCGACGGGCTCGCCGATCTCTTCGTGACGAACGCGCGCCAGCAGGGGCACGCGACGTACCTCGGCGCGCCCTCGCCGATCGCCGACCTCGGGTTCGCGCCGCTGGCCCTCGACGTCCCCTCGCTCCTGCGCTCGACCGCGTTCGGCGTCTCGTTCGGCGACCTCGACCGCGACGGGCTCCCCGACGCGCTCCTCGTGAACGGCGACGTGCCGGTCCGCGACCTCCGCCAGGACGCGGAGCCGATCCGGTTCCTGCGCAACCTCGGAGGCGATGGGACCGTCGCGTTCGCGGAGGAGGGCGCGTCGGTCGGCCTCGACGCGGTCGGCAGGTTCGTCGCGCGGGGGAGCGCGCTCGCCGACTTCGACAACGACGGCGACCTCGACGTCGCGATCGCGACGGTCGGCGGACCGCTCGTGCTCCTGCGCGCCGCCGGCGGCGCCGCCGGATGGCTCGAGGTGGCGCCATGGCCCGCGACGCCCGGCACGCGCGTGAGTGTCACGGCGGACGGCGCGACGCGCACCTGCGAGCTCCGGGCGGGCAGCAGCTACCAGTCGTCGGAGGACCCGCGGTGCCTGTTCGGCCTCGGGCTGCCGGGGCTCCGCGCGACCGTCACCGTGACCTGGCCAGACGGAACGACGCGGACGCTCGACGACGTCGCCGCGGAACGGATCCTCGCGGTGGGGGTCGTCTGATGCGTCGCGCCGTCCCCACCACCGGCGGTCGTTCCGTCGCGCGCGTGTGGGACGAGGCGCTCCTCGACGCCGTGCGCCGCGACGTCCCCGCCCCGACGACGCACGCGCGGAACCTCTTCCACCTCTCGGTCGCGATGTGGGACGCGTGGGCCGCCTACGACCCCATCGCCGAGGGCGTCCTCGTCCGCGAGGACCGCTCGGCCGACGACGTCGCGGCGGCGCGCGACGAGGCGATCTCGTACGCGGCGTACCGGCTCCTCCTGTGGCGCGGCACGCGCGCGACGGGGATGCAGGCGACGTTCGACGAGTACGCGGCGACGATGGCGGCGCTCTGCTACCGCACCGACGTCGTGACGACCGAGGGCGACGCGCCCGCCGCGCTCGGCAACCGCATCGCCGCCGCGGTCATCGCGTGGGGTGAGGACGACGGCTCGAACGAGGCGCTCGACTACCAGGACCCCGCCCGCCGCGAGGCGAACCCGCCGCTCGTCGTCGGCCAGCCCGGCGCGCCCGCCCGCGACCCCGACCGGTGGCAGCCGCTCTCGCTCAGCGTCGCGATCGCCCAGAACGGCCTGCCGATCCCCGGCGGCGTGCAGCGCTTCATCGGCGCGACGTGGGGCGGGGTGCGGTCGTTCGCGCTCCCGCCGTCCGTCGACGGCCTCGCGATCGACCCGGGCCCGCCGCCGGCGCTCGCGGACCCCGCGACGCGCGAACGGCTCCGCCGCGACGTCCTCGCGGTGATCGCGGCGGACGCCGCGCTCGATCCGTCGGACGGCGTGCGGATCCGCGTCGACCCCGGCGCCCTCGGCGACAACCCTCTCGGCACCGACGACGGCCGCGGCCACGATCGCAACCCCGTGACCGGCGAGCCGTACGTCCCCGAGGTCGTCCCGCGCGGCGACTACCTCCGCGCGCTCGTCGAGTACTGGGCGGACGGTCCGCGGTCCGAGACCCCGCCGGGCCACTGGAACGTCGTCGCGAACGCCGCGTCGGACGCGATGCCCGCGCTGCGGATCGCCGGCGCGGGGTCCGACGTCGACCGCCTCGAGTGGGACGTGAAGCTCTACCTCGCGCTGAACGGCGCGCTCCACGACGCGGCGATCGCCGCGTGGGGCGTGAAGGCCGTCTACGACACCTCCCGACCGATCACGCTCGTGCGGTGGATGGCGCAGCACGGGCAATCGAGCGACCCGTCGCTCCCGTCGTACGACCCGCTCGGCCTGCCGCTCGCGCCGGGGATCGTGCGTCTCGGGCCGGACGGTCGCGTCGAGGTCCGCGCGTGGGTCCGGGGCGACGATCCGGACCTCCCGGGACGCGTCCGCTGGATCGACGCGACGACCTGGGCGCCGTACCAGGCGCCGACCTTCGTCACGCCGTCGTTCCCGGGCTACGTCTCCGGCCACAGCACGTTCAGCCGCGCGGCGGCCGAGGTGCTCGCCTCGTTCACCGGGAGTCCCTACTTCCCCGGCGGCTTCGTCGCGACCGAGGTCGCGCCGGGAACGCTGCGCACCGACGTCGGTCCGACGGAGACGGTGACGCTCCAGTGGGCGACGTACTTCGACGCGGCCGACGCCGCCGGACGCTCGCGGATCTTCGGCGGCATCCACGTGCCGAGCGACGACTACGCGGGCCGGCGGCTCGGGGCGACCTGCGGTCGCGACGCGTGGGAGCTCGCGAGCGCGTACTTCGTCGGCGCGGCGTAGCGCCGGGCCGCTCAGCGCCCGAGCGCGACGACCCGTCCCTCGCGCGCGCTCGCGAAGGCGGCCTCGATGACCTCGAGCCCGAGGACCGCGTCGGCCGGATCGACCGGCACCGCGTCCTCGCCGCGCATCGCCGCCGCCATCCCCGCGTAGTAGCGCTCGTACGCGCCGGGCTCGGTCTCGACGGGCACGTCGCGTTCGCCGTCCGAGAGCTGACCCCACGCCTCGGACGGCTCGACGCCCCACCCGGCGTCGCCCGGGCGCGCGCCCGCGATGAGCGCGGCCTCCTGGACGTCCATCCCGCGCTTCTCGAACGTCCCGCGCGTCCCGAGCACCCGGAACCGCGGCCCCGGCGTCGCCGCGAGGACGTTCGCCCACAGGTGCGAGACCGCCCCGCCGCGGTGTCCGAGGGCCACGAACACGTCGTCGTCGACGACGACGCCGGGGCGCCGGCGACGCACCTCGGCGTAGACCGTCTCCGGACGTCCGAACAGGACGAGCGCCTGATCGATGAGGTGGGCGCCGAGGTCGAAGAGGAGTCCCCCGGCGTCCTCCGGGTCGCCGCTCTCGCGCCACGCGCCCGACTTCGGCGTCGGCCGCCAGCGCTCGTAGCGCGACTCGAACCGGACGACGTCGCCGAGCCTGCCGTCGGCGAGGAGCCCGCGGACCGTCCGGAAGTCGCCGTCCCAGCGCCGGTTCTGGAACACGCTGAACGGCAGGTCCCGCTCGCGGGCGCGGTCGAGGAGCGCCCGCCCGCCCGCCGCGGTCGGCGCGAGGGGCTTGTCGACGACGAGGGCGAGGCCGGCGTCGAGCGCCGCGAGGCCGATCGGGACGTGGGTGCGGTTCGTCGACGAGACGACCACGAGGTCGTGCTCGGCCGCCCGCGACCACACGTCCTCGACGCTCGCGACGATCGCGGTGCCCGGGTGCGCCGCCGCTGCCTCTGCGGCCCGGTCGGGGTCCCGCGTGACGATCGTCGCGAGCCGCATCCCGGCGGTCGCCTCGACGAAGGGGGCGTGGAAGATCCGCCCGCCGAGCCCGTAGCCCACGAGGGCGACCCGGATCTCCTTCGCCGCAGCCATGGCGGCACGCTACCGCACGCTCGCGGGCGGTTTCGACGGCGGCCGCGGCGGCTATGGGCGGATGGCCGGACGGAACCACCTCCGGCAGGAGGGAATCCCGATGCGGAAGAAGACGCTCGTTGCGACGTTGGTCGGGCTCGCGAGCCTCGCGATGGTGGCCGCGGCCCTGCCCGGCGCGAACAGCACGGTGAACGCGGACATCGGCGTCCTCGCCTGGGACGGCGTGTCGGCGTACCCGGAGTTCTCGGACGAACCGGTCACGTTCACGAAGGCGACGGAGACGGGCGACTACGCGTCGTCGCCGGCGATCATCGTGAACTTCACGTTCCCGCCCGGCGTCGTCGTCACGGACGCGGCCGTCGACACGACCGACTCGACGTGTTCCGACGACGTGGGCTTCGTCTCGATCAAGAGCGGCGGGAGCACGGTCGCGGTCTCGCGGATCTCGTGCTCCGACACGGAGTCGCTCGAGATCGACGTCGACGGCTACTCGACGATCACGGACGGCGACGAGTGGTACCGCCTGAGCTCCGAGTTCAAGGTCGAGGCGTCACGCCGGAAGTCGCCGCACAACGCCGACTACATCAACATGTGGCAGGCGATCGACGAGGAAGGCGTGTACGTCTGCGACACGGCCTGCTGAC
>JBJTYK010000131.1:0-2012 GCA_046082745.1 Actinomycetota bacterium
CGGCGATCGCGGCGCGGTACGTCGGGGCGACGACGAGCGTCGCGCGATCGCCGAGGCCGGCCGCGAGGTGGCGCATCGCGGACAGGAGGAGGTGGAGCTTCTGGCGGTGCCAGCGCCTCCGGCCGAGCGCGCGGGTCGAGACGACGAGGAGGACCGGCTCGTCCGCCGGGACGTCCTCGAGGTAGTGGGGGCCGAGCTGGTCCCCGAAGAGCCATCTGGTCACGCGACCGCCTCCCCCCGCTCCCGTACAGTCTGGCCCACATGGGGACGTCCATCTTCGGCAGCGCCGTCCGGCGCACGGAGGACCCGCGCTTCCTGCGGGGGGAATCGCGCTACGTCGAGGACGTCCCCGTCGAGGGCTGCCTGCGGGCGGTGTTCGTCCGGTCCTCCCTCGCGCACGCGCGGGTCCTCGGTCTCGACCTCGGACCCGCGCGCGCGATGCCCGGGGTCGCGGGCGTCTACGCGGCCGCGGACCTCGACCTGCCGCCGCTCGAGGCCTCCGGGTCGGTCACCGACCCCGCGACGTTCGCGATGCCCTCCCTCGCCGCCGACGTCGTGCGCTTCGTCGGTCAGCCGCTCGCGCTCGTCGTCGCGGAGACCCTCGCGCTCGCGCTCGACGCCGCGGAGGCCGTGCTCCCCGACCTCGAGCCGCTCCCGGCGGTCATCGGCGTCGAGGACGCCGTCGCCCCCGACGCCCCGCTCCTGTTCCCCGCGACGGGATCGAACGCCGCGGAGACCTTCGAGGAACGCTGGGACGACGACGTCCTCGAGGGTGCCGACGTCGTCGTGCGCGCCCGGATCGTGAATCCGCGGGTCGCGCCGGTCCCGATGGAGCCGAACGCCTTCCTCGCGATCCCCGGCGCGGACGGCGCGTTCACCGCGTACGCCTCGACGCAGATCCCCTTCGACGTCCGCGACGACCTCGCCGACCTCCTCGGCCTCGCGCGCGAGCGGGTGCGGGTCATCGCGCCCGACGTCGGGGGCGGCTTCGGCGCGAAGCTCTCCCTCTACGGCGAGCAGCGCGCGGTCGCGCGCGCCGCGGCGATCCTCGGTCGGCCCGTGCGATGGGTCGAGACGCGTTCCGAATCGATGACCGCGCTCACCCACGGCCGTTCCCAGGTCCAGACGATCGAGCTCGGGGCGCGCGCCGACGGCACGATCGTCGGGCTCCGCGCCGACCTCCTCGGCGACATGGGCGCGTTCCCGCTCGCGACGTACCTCGTGCCGACGACGCGCCGGATGCTCTCGGGCGTCTACCGGATCCCGCGGATCGCGTGTCGCGGCCGCGCGGTCGTCACGAACACGACGCCGGTCGCGCCGTACCGCGGCGCGGGGCGGCCGGAGGCGTCGGCGCTCCTCGAGCGCGCGGTGGACCTCCTCGCCGCGGAACTCGGCATGGACCCGGTCGAGGTCCGCCGGCGGAACCTCATCCCCGCCGACGCGTTCCCCTACGAGACCGACGTCGGCGAGCGCTACGACTCCGGCGACTACGGCGCCGCGCTCGACCTCGCGCTCGCGATGGCCGACGTGCCCGCGCGTCGCCGCGACCAGGAGGACCGCCGCGCGCGCGGTGACCGTCGGCTCCTCGGCATCGGCGTCGCGACGTACGTCGAGATCACCGGGTTCTCGCCGGAGTTCGCCTCGGTCGAGGCGGAGGAGGACGGCTCCGTCGTCGTGAAGGTCGGCACGTCGGCGCACGGGCAGGGACACGAGACCGCCTTCGCGCAACTCGCGTCGGGGCTCCTCGGCGTGCCGATGGAGGCGGTGCGGGTCGTCCACTCCGACACCGGCGTCGTCCCCCGCGGCCAGGGCACGTACGGCTCACGGTCGCTCCAGATCGGCGGCTCAGCGGTGTGGGGCGCGTCGGAGGACCTCCTGCGGAAGGCGCGCGCGATCGCCGCGCACGCGCTCGAGGTCCACGCCGACGACGTCGTCGCGGCCGACGGACGGTTCCACGTGACCGGCGCGCCGGATCGCGGGATCGCCTGGTCGGAGGTCGCCCGCATCGCCCG
>JBJTYK010000132.1:0-2220 GCA_046082745.1 Actinomycetota bacterium
TGTAGTCGTCGGCCCACGTGATCTTCGGGAAGTCCGGCTGCGGCGGCCCGCAGTTCCCGCAGACCGACGCGGTGCCGAGCACGCTCGTTGGCGGATTGATGGAGATGTACGTGCCGGACGAAGCGTTGCCGCAGATGAGAACCTGCCCAGAAGTCGTCCAAGCACACTTCCCGTTGCCCCCATTCTGCGGGCCACCGGCGTTGATCGTCAGATCGCCCTTCGCCAGAGGTTCCCGTCGATCTTCACCGATCGCTGGAGCGTGACGGACCCGCGCAGTACGTAGACGCTGCCCGCCGTGGACAGCTGACCGCTGTTCACGAACAGCGAGTCGGGGTTGGACGGACAGTCCGGCGCGATGCCGACGGGGTCCCTGCCGATGAAGTAGAGGTCGGCGTACGACCCCGTCACGGAGAAGCGGTTCCCCATCTCGCAGATGAACATGCCGGCGAACGCACCGCGGAGGTTGGCCCGGACGCTCCGCATCTGCAGGACGGACTGCATGGTGCGCCGGACGCAGCCGGCGGCACCGGCGGCGCATCCCCGGGGCACGGAGCCCGTGGACGTCAGGCGGACCCAGAGTTCGGGCGGGAAGGTCTTGTCCGTGTAGGTCCCCGGGCTGAGGGGCTGGGCGAGGGCAGCATCCGCGAAGTACTCGGCCTTGATGACGTACGACGCGAGCGATGGGATGCCCACCACCTGGCCGTTCGTATCGGGCCAGTTCGTCGGCGTCGACCAGTTGGTCGTCCACGTGTTCCCGGACCCCGTCCACGGGGCGGTCGTCAGCTTGTCGATCGAGGAGTTCTCGAGGACCGCCGAATACGCGTCGATGCCGGCCTCGGCGGCATTGATCGCCGACAGCCGCGCGCGCGAGTTCGCGCTGCCCACGACGTTGTGGAAGGCGTCCGCGAGGATCGCCGTCGTGATGACGAAGACGATGAGCGTGATGGCGAGGGCGACCACGAGGGCGACCCCCTCGTCGCGTCCCGCGAGGCGCCGGAGCCGACTCATGGGAGCGAACACTCGCTGGCGTAGGGCGCACCGATCTGCTGGTTGCGGACCGACACGAGGAACGGGACGGTGATGCGCCGCGTCGCGTCCTGGGCGACCGAGAACGTCGCCGAGACGCCGGTGTAGTACGTGGCGAAGGTGAGCGTCGTGTACTGGAGCGCGCGGACCTGGTTCGTGACCTGGAGCGTGCTGGTGGCGTAGTTGAGCGCGTCCGATTCGACGTACCAGGTCCAGTTCGAGACCGCCGGCGGGTTCGCGTCGGACGCGTAGTGGTACGACCGCAGCTGGCCGTGGATGCCCGAGGGGTCGTTGTCGTAGAGGTCCGTCGGCGGGCCCGTCTTCGTCTTCTTCACCTTCTGGCCCGGCCACGGGGACAGCGTCCAGACCCAGCACTCGCGCTTGGTCGGATCGGAACGGGAGATGGTCAGCACCTTCACGGCCGGACAACTGTAGGAGACGTTGTTGGAGTCCTTGCACGCGACCGTCGCCGATTTCACCCAGTACCCGGACCGCACCTGCCCGTCGAGGACGCCGAGGGCCTGGCGGAGCTGGTCGGTCGCCGATCCCATCTCCTGGGACGTTGCCGCGGTGCGATTCGCGGCCCCGTAGGCGAGGCCGAAGACGGTGAGGGCGACGAGGAAGAGGCTCGCGGCGACGAGTACCTCGAGCAGGCCCAGCCCGGCATCTCCGGAGCGCGCGCTCATGCCAGCGTCTGGATCGTGAGCGTCGAAGAACCGAGAGAGAGGGAAGTCCGCACGGTGGTCGTCGTGAAGCCGGCAGCCGCCTTCGTCGTGCTGCAGGTGTTCGCCGAATTGTCCCACTTGGAACACGTGAGGCGCTCGATCGTCACGGAGGCCTCCACGGTCGGCCCCGAGACAAGGTAGGTCGTCGTTCCCGCTGAGGCATCGTACGTCAGCGTCTTCACCGACACCGGGATGCCGGTGCATGGAGTGTTCGACGGGTTGAAGCAATCGCCGGGATCGACCTCCCAGTTCCAGGTGTACTTGAACCAAGAGTTGAACGTGTTGCCCTGGCCCTTCGTCGGCGTCGCCGAGACGCAGGAGTAGGTGGTCGACGCCGTGGGAACCGTCGGCACGACCGCGGTCGTGGCGGAATTGCACAGCGGGTAGGAGCCGGCACCCGCCACCACTTCGAGACCCTTAGACAGCGGACTCGCAGAATCGCTGGGTCCGGCGGCAGCGAGGCCCGGGC
>JBJTYK010000133.1:0-4901 GCA_046082745.1 Actinomycetota bacterium
CCTGTTCCAGGACCTGCGTCGCGATCGTGGTCGCGGCCTGTTGCTGACGGGCCGACGACTGGTAGCCCAGCGCCGCCGCCGACGCCGCGATGATGGTGAGCAGGGCGGCGCCAATCAGGACGATCGCGACGATGACCTCGACCAAGGAGAAACCGGCCTCGCCGCTCCGCGGCGAGGCCGGTTCCCGAGACCGACGGTTCAGGTCAGACACGCTCGACGTCCTCCCGTGTACCCCGTCTCGCCGCGAGGCGCGGCGGGAAGGAGGCGAAGCTATACGCAGTCGATCGTGACCGCGCCGGAGTCCACCGCGGTACACGTCTTCCCGGAGCCGCTCGTGGTCGTGAGCGTGATGCCGTTCTGCGTCACCCCGGAGATCGTGATGTCAGCCCACGGGAGGCTCGGCTCCACGGCAGCAGCCGACGTGGCATCGAAGCCCGTGTAGCCGTCCGTGCCGTTCTGGACGTAGTAGACCTTCGCGGCCGTCATGGCGTTCCGCAGCGTCGCCTTCGCGGCCGTGTCCTGCGCCGTCTCGCGCGCCCCGAGGAACGAGGGGATGGCGATGCTGAGCAGGATGCCGATGATGAGCACCACGACCATGAGCTCGATCAGGGTGAACCCCTGGTCGCTCTTGCGCTTCTCGAGCAGAGCGTGCATGTCCGTCCTTTCCGCGCGCCGTCGGCGCGCTGTCCCGCCTGTCACTTGATGAGGTTGATGATATTGAACATCGGGAGGTACAGCGATACCACCGCGGCGCCGACGATGACCCCGATGACCACCACCAGCGCCGGTTCGATGAGCGAGGTCAGCGCGTCCACGGATGCCGAGACCTCCTCGTTGTAGAAGTCCGCGACCTTGCTCATCATCGCATCCACGGACCCGGATTCCTCGCCCACGCCCATCATCTGGACGACCATGGGCGGGAAGAGCGGATCGCGCCCGAGGGGCCGGGCGACCGACTCCCCCTCCCGGACCCCCTGCTTGACCGTGGCGATCGCCCGCGAGAGCACCGCGTTCTGGACGGTGTCCCGGACGACGTCGAACGCCTGCAGGATCGGCACCCCCGAGCGGAGCATGAGGGCGAGCGTCGTCGAGAACCGGGCGATGGCGACCTTGTGGAAGAGGTCCCCGATGATGGGCAGGCGGATCTTCAGCCCGTCCCACGCGAGGCGGCCCTCGTCGGTCTGGATCCACCGCCGGATGCCGTACGCGGCGCCGACCGCGGCGATCGCGACGAGCCACCAGAAGGTGAGGAACAGGCTCGAGAGGCCGAGCAGGAGCCGCGTCGGGAGCGGCAGCGGGGCGTTCAGTTCCGCGTAGATCGACTCGAACTGCGGGACCACGAAGGTGAGCATCGCGATGAGGACGAGCACCACGAGCGCCACGACCGAGATCGGGTAGGTCATCGCCGAGCGCACCTTGCCGCGCAGCGTCACCTCACGCTCGAGCTGCGACGACATCTGCGTGAGGACGTTGCCGAGTTCCCCCGTCGTCTCGCCGGTGCGGATCATCGCGACGAAGAGGTTGCTGAACGTCTTGGGGTACTTGGCCATCGCGTTGGTGAGCGAGGCGCCCTGCTCGACGTCCACGCGGACGTCGCGCAGCACCTTCGCCAGTTCCTTCGACGAGACCTGGTCGGTGAGCGCGCCGAGGCAGCGCAGGATGGGGAGACCGGCGCCGACCATCGTCGCGAACTGCCGACAGAAGACTGCGAGTTCCTTGAGGTCGACGTGGCCGGGTCGGAGGTTGATCTCCATCTTGAGTCCCGACGCGTGCGGCTTGATGGCGATCGGCGTCATGCCCATCTCGCGCAGGCGCTGCGCGATGAACCGCTGATCGTCGCCCTCGAGCGTCCCCGTGACGATCTTCCCGCCGCGATCGCGGACCTTGTAGTCGTAGGTCTGGGTCACCTACACCCCCACCTTCGCCGTACCGGGCGGCTGCACGCCGAGGAGTTGCGCGAGGCCCTGCACGTCCTGGCAGCGCTCGAAGGCGTCGGATTCGGAGATGTGGCCCTTCGAGACGAGCGTCGCCAGCGACTGGTCCATCGTGAGCATCCCGTGGCGGCCCCCCGACTGGATCGCCGAGGGGATCTGGAACGTCTTGCCCTCGCGGATCAGATTGCGGATCGCCGGGGTCACGACCATCACCTCGGAGGCGACCGCGCGCCCCGGCCCCGACGCGCGCGGCAGCAGCTGCTGGGCGACGACGCCGCGCAGCGTCATCGCGAGCTGGATGCGGATCTGCGCCTGCTGGTGCACCGGGAACACGTCGATGATGCGGTCGACGGTCGTGGCCGCGTCGAGCGTGTGCAGCGTGCCGAAGACGAGGTGGCCCGTCTCGGCCGCGGTGATCGCGGTCGAGATGGTCTCGAGGTCGCGCATCTCGCCGACGAGGATGACGTCGGGGTCCTGGCGCAGCACGTGCTTGAGCGCCTCGGCGAAGGAGTGGGTGTCCTCCCCCACCTCGCGCTGGTTCACGAGCCCGCGCCGGTGGTGATGGAGGAACTCGATCGGATCCTCGACGGTCATGATGTGGTCGGGACGGTTCGCGTTCACGATGTCGAGCAGGCTCGCCAGCGTCGTCGACTTACCCGAGCCCGTGACGCCGACGACGAGCACGAGGCCGCGCGGGAGTTTCGCGAACTCCCCGACCGACTCCGGCAGGCCGAGTTCGGCGAGGGGACGGATCGACGTGGGGATCGCGCGGAACGCCGCGCCGACCGATCCGCGCTGCACGTAGAAGTTGGCGCGGAAGCGCGAGCGCCCCGCGAGGTCGTAGGCGAAGTCGAGCTCGAGGTCGCGCTCGAAGCGCTGCCGACGCTCGGGCTCGAGCATCCGCATCAGGGCCGACCGGAGCGACACGTCGTCGAGGACGGGCTCCTCGAGCGGGACGAGCCGGCCGTCCACCCGGATCGTGGGCGCCGCGCCGACCGTGAGGTGTAGGTCCGAGGCGCGGCGGTCGAGCGCGGTCCCGAGCAGCGCGTCGATGTCGGGCGTCGTCACTTGATCACCCGCGCGATCTCCGGGAGCGAGGTGAGGCCCGCAGCGGCCTTGCGCAGGCCGTCGTCGCGCAGCGCACCCATGCCCTCCTCCATCGCGAGGGCGCGGATGTCGTCGGAGGAGGCGCGCTCGACGGTGAGCCGCTCGATCTTCTCGCTCATGAGCATGACCTCGTAGAGGCCCATCCGGCCGTGGTAGCCGGTGTTCGCGCATCCGCGGCACCCGACGGGACGGAAGAAGGTCGCCTCCTTCGGGAGCGTCGCCTCGGTGAAGCCCGCCTCGTCGAGTTCGGCCTTCGTCGGCTGGTACGCCTCCTTGCACCGGTCGCAGAGGCGGCGGGCGAGGCGCTGCGCGACGACGGCGTCGAGGGCGGAGGCCACGAGGAACGTCTCCACGCCCATCTCGACGAGGCGCGTGATGGCCGAGGGGGCGTCGTTGGTGTGCAGGGTGGTGAGGACGAGGTGGCCGGTGAGCGCCGCCTCGACGGCGATCTGCGCCGTCTCGCGGTCGCGGACCTCGCCGATGAGGATGATGTCGGGGTCGGCGCGCAGGATCGAACGCAGCGCCGAGGCGAAGGTGAGCTTGGCACGCGGGTTCACTTGGATCTGGTTCACGCCCGGGAGCCGGTACTCGACCGGATCTTCGACCGTGAAGATGTTGCGCTCCGCGTCGTTCAGGACGTTGAGCGTCGCGTAGAGCGTCGTCGACTTGCCCGATCCCGTCGGGCCGGTGACGAGGATCGTGCCGTAGGGCTTGCGGAACGCCTGCTCGTAGCGGGCGTACGCGCGGCCCTCGAAGCCGAGGTCGACGAGCTCCATGAGCGCGTCGGACTTGTCGAGGATGCGCGCGACGATCTTCTCGCCCCACACGGTGGGCAGCGACGCGACGCGCAGGTCGTAGGACTTGCTCCCCATCCGCAGCGAGATGCGGCCGTCCTGCGGGAGTCGGCGTTCGGCGATGTCGAGGTCGGCCATGATCTTGAGGCGGCTCACGAGCCCGGCCTGCATCGGCTTGGGAACGTCCATGACCTCGTGCAGCACGCCGTCCACGCGGAAGCGCACGCGCACGCCATCCTGCCCCGGTTCGATGTGCACGTCGGAGGCGCGCGAACTCGTGGCCTGCATCATGATCGCCTGCACGAGCTTGACGACCGGCGCGTCGTCGACGCCGACGGCGTTGGGGTCGAGTTCGCCCTCCGCGACCTGTTCCTCGCCGGCTTCGGCGAGCAGGTCGGTCTGGCGTCGCAGGGCCGCGTACTTCTGGATCGTGCGCTCGATGTCCTCCGCGGCGGCGACGACGGGCTTGACGTCGCGACCGGTGAGCGTGCGGACGTCGTCGAGCGCGAAGACGTTGCCCGGGTCGGCCATCGCGAGGACGAGGCCGTCCTCGGATTCGCCGATCGGCAGGATGACGTGACGGCGGCAGAGCGCCTCGGGCAGGAGGACCGCGACCGTCGAGTCGATCGCGTACATCTCGAGTTCGACGAACTCGAGGCCGCGCGCCTCGGCGATCTCGCGGGGGTCGCGGGGGCGGGCGGGCCGTGTGGGGGCTACGCCATTGCCCGCCCCGGCCCCGTTCCCGGTGCCGTTGGACGGCGACCCGAGAAGGGTCGGTTCCATGACTTCCTCGGCCACGCGCCCTCGCTCGGTCGGCTGCGCGGGGCGAGCGTCGCCCTGCGCGTGCGGGGATTGTCCCCGACACATCCCTTTCAGTCCACCCTCGGTGCGCGCCCGTGCGTGGGAAGGCCGTGCGGGGGCCGTTCGCGGGGGCCCCGGGGGTAGACTCGCCCTCCATGGCCACGACCGAGGACGCCCGGCCCACGGGGGTGCAGGCGCGGATCGAGGACCTCCGTGCGCGCAAGGCGGCCCTCGAGGACGCCAACCGGGCCGAGGCCGTCCGCCG
>JBJTYK010000134.1:0-2277 GCA_046082745.1 Actinomycetota bacterium
AATTCGACGAGTACGTGCGCATCTGGGAGTCGTACGCCGGGCTCCCGAACTATGGTGAGGCGGTGGACCAGTTCGCCGGATTCCTGACGCAGGTCTGCGATCGTGATAGCGATGGGAAGATCTCGGCGTCCGATTGGGCACTCTTCAGCCAGGTCTGGGAACTCCCCGCGGTCTCGGCGGGGGAGGCGTTCGCCAGGCTCGACACCGACGACGACGGTGTCATCTCGAACGATGAGGTGCAGTCTGCGGTCCGAGAGTTCTTCGCGCCGGTCACCGGGGACGAGCCGGGGAACTGGCTGTTCGGCGCCCCCGCCTGATCACGTCGCCGATCGAGGCGCGGCGGTCGCGCGTCGACCCATCTGACTACGGATCAGAAGGTTGGGGGTTCGACTCCTTCCCGGCGCGCTGGCGGACGTCGAGCGATGGTCGGTCGGTCAGGATCGCGCGCGGAGACGATCGGCGATGCCGGACCCCGCGACCGCGAGTCCCCAGAGCAGGATGACACCGGGGCCGAGTCCCTCCGGCCCGACGACGACGCTCGCGCACGCCGAGACCCCCGCGAGGGCTCCGATGGCCGCGACCACCCATCGCCCCGGCAACGGTGCGCGTGCGACCGGCCACGCGAGCGCGAACATCGCGGCCCCGAGGAGCACGCTGCCGACCGCGTGGAGCCCGTCCCGCGAGAGCACGAGGGCCTGCGCGACGCCGGGGTCGAGGGCGACGGGCAGATCGGCCGCCCGCAGACCGACGGCCGGCCAGACGAGCACGCCCTCCGACGCGACGTAGACCGCGATCGCGGCGGTGGCGAGGGAGGTCGCGGCGCGCGCGGCGAGCGGGAACGCGCCGCGGACGAGCGCCGCGACCGCGACGATGAGGAGGAGCCAGAGGATCCAGCTGCCGACGGCGAGGGTCGCCCGCAGCGGCAGGTGGTCGATGTTCGCGAGGTAGAAGTCCGCGAAGGCTCGAGGTCCCGCGTCGGGCGACGGCGAACCGTCGACCGGCCACCCGGCGGTCGCCCCCACGATCCAGAACCACGGGAGGACGAGGAGCCCGCACACGATGGCGACCAGCGTGGCCGCCCTGCGCTCGTCCCCCCGTTGCGCGGTCATGCCACGAGCGTACCCACCCGCCCTGCGCCCCATGTCGTCAGCCGAGGGTTCGAACTCGGTTAGAAGGAGCACCGCCGCCAGCACGGGTGCCGCTCGTCACGCGGGCGCGCGCAGCCGACCTCGCTAGGGTCGGCGCATGACCCGCACGCGCCTCGGACTCCTCGCGCTCGTCCTCGTCGCGGTCGCGTTCCTCGCGACCGTCCCCGGCGTGCCCGCCGGCGCGAAGGGGAAGCCGCCGAAGCCCTCGCCGTCCCCTTCGCCGTCCCCCTCCCCGAGCGGCACCGCCTGCACGTCCACGTCCGCGAGCACGGTGTCGTTCGCCGGGCGCACCTGGAACGTCCGTCAGGCGACCTCCCTCTCCGGGCCGGGCCCGAACTACTTCTCGCGGGCGAACGTCTGCGTCGACGCGTCCGGCCTCCGCCTGCGGATCTCGCGGGACGCCTCGGGGAACTGGCAATCGGCCGAGGTCTTCCTCCCCTCGAGCCTCGGCTACGGGACCTACGAGTGGACCGTCGCGAGCCGGGTGGACAACCTGAACCCCCAGGCGGTCCTCGGGCTGTTCACGTACGAGACCGACCTGCGCGAGATCGACATCGAGTTCTCGCGGTGGGGTTGGGCGAACGACACGACGAACGGCCAGTTCGTCGTCCAGCCCTGGGACACGACCGGGAACATGGTCCGCTTCACGCAGTCCGCGGTCGCGACGAGCCACCAGAAGTTCGTCTGGAGCGCCGGTTCGGTCACGTACACGAGCCGCGCCGCCGACGGGAGCTGGTCGTACACCTGGACCCGCACGACGGCCGACGTTCCGCCCCCCGGTGGGGAGCGCGTCCACATGAACCTCTGGCTCTACGAGGGCAAGGCGCTCGCGAGCGGCGCGACGTCCGCCGAGGTCGTCATCTCGAACTTCACCTTCACGCCGCCCGCCTAGGCGGGCGCGGCGACGTACTTCAGGATCCCCGGGTCGTCCCGCTCGCCGCGGAGCACCGCGGGCATCTCCTCGAGCGCCACGCGCCGCACCGGGAGCCGGTCGAGCGGCACCGCGCCGCTGCGGGCGAGGTCGAGCGCGCGGCGGTAGTCCGCGATCGTCGAGCCGGTGCTGCCGACGAGCGCGAGGTGCCGGTAGTGGATCGCGTTCGCGTCGACGCCGGCTCCACCCGGCGTCGAC
>JBJTYK010000135.1:0-3179 GCA_046082745.1 Actinomycetota bacterium
GTGCGGGCGTCCTCCTGCGAGATGGCGGGCAGCTTCTTCCGGGCCATGGACGCTCGAAGGGTACCGGCCCGACGCCCGCGACGCCCCGTCTACACTGCCGCCGTGGCCACGAGCGTGATCCTCGGCGGGGCGCGCACCCCGATCGGACGCTATGGCGGCGCGTTCGCGGGGCTCCCGGCGACCGACCTCGGCGCCGTCGCGATCCGCGCGGCGCTCGAGCGTTCCGGCGTCGCGGCCGAGCGCGTCGACCAGGTCGTCATGGGCCAGGTGCTCCAGGCGGGGACCGGGCAGATCACCGCGCGGCAGGCCGCGGTCGCCGCGGGGGTCCCGAAGGAGGTCCCCGCGATCACGATCAACAAGGTGTGCCTGTCGGGGCTGAACGCGGTCGCGATGGCCGATCAGATGATCCGCTGCGGCGAGGCCGACGTCGTCGTCGCCGGCGGGATGGAGTCGATGTCCGGAGCGCCGTGGCTCCTTCCGCGCTCCGCCGACGGCCGGACGTACGGCGCGGGACAGGCGGTCGATTCGATGGTCCACGACGGCCTGTGGTCGACGTTCACCGGCCAGAGCATGGGCGAGTCCTCCGACGCCGTGAACCGCGAACTCGGCATCACGCGGGAGGACCAGGACGCCTGGGCCGCGCGCTCGCACCACCGCGCGGCCGCGGCGTGGGACGCCGACGTCCTCGCCGAGGAGGTCGTCCCGGTCGAGATCGCCGGGAAGGGCGGGACGACGACGGTCGCGCGCGACGAGGGCATCCGTCCCGACACGAGCGTCGAGCGGCTCGCGAAGCTGCGGCCCGCGTTCGGCGCCGACGGGACGATCACCGCCGGCAACGCCTCGCAGGTCTCCGACGGCGCCGCGGCGCTCGTCGTGGCCCGGCGCGAGGTGGCCGATGCCCTCGGGGTCGCGCCGCTCGCGGAGGTCGTCGCGTACGGGATGGCCGCGGGCGGGTTCCCGTACCTCCACGTCGTGCCCGCGACGGCGCTCGAACGCGCGCTCGCGAAGGCGGGCCTGCGGTCCGCCGACCTCGACCGCCTCGAGGTGAACGAGGCGTTCGCCGCGGTCGCGCTCCACGTCACGCGCCTGCTCGGGGTTCCCGAGGAGCGCGTGAACGTCCACGGCGGCGCCGTCGCGCTCGGCCACCCGATCGGCGCGAGCGGCGCGCGTCTCGCGCTCACGCTCGTCCACGAGCTCCGCCGCACGGGCCTCGCGCTCGGCGCCGCGACGATCTGCGGCGGCGGCGGCCAGGGCGACGCCCTCATCCTGCGGAACGTCGCATGAGCGGCGCCGAGGCACGTCGGGTCGCGGACTCGCAGGTCGTCCTCGTCCAGCTCATGGAGGACACCGACGCGAACCTCGCGGGCATCGTCCACGGCGGGGTCGTCATGCGCCTTGCCGACACCGCCGCCGGACTCGCCGCGATCAAGCACACCGGCGGCCTCGCGGTCACGGCCTCGATGGACCAGATGTCGTTCCTGCACCCGGTCCACGTGGGCGACATGCTCACCGTGAAGGCGTCGGTGAACGACGTCGGCACGACATCGCTCGAGGTCGGGGTGCGGGTCGAGTCCGAGGACATCTTCAGCGGCGAACGCCGCCACACCTCGAGCGCGTACTTCGTCTACGTCGCGATCGACGGGGACGGCCGGCCGCGTCCGGTGCCGCCGCTCCTCGTCGGGACCGACGAGGAGCGGCGTCGCCAGCGCGAGGCGAAGATCCGGCGCGAGACCCGCCTCGCGCACCGCGCGGCGATCGAGGAGCACCGGCGGGGCGGGGACGCGTGAGCGACCTCGCTGGCGCCCGCGCGACGCTCCGCACCGCCGACGGCGATCTCGCGTTCCACCGGCTCGCCTCGCTCGCCGACCTCGGCGCCGATCCGTCGCGGCTGCCGCGGACCGCGAAGATCCTCCTCGAGAACCTCCTGCGGCGCGCCGGCACCCGCGACGTCCGCGACGAGGACGTCCTCGGGCTCGCCCGCTGGCCCGCGCCGGCGGCGGGCGCCGCGCTCGCGTTCATGCCGGGCCGGGTGCTCATGCAGGACTTCACCGGGGTCCCCGCCGTCGTCGACCTCGCCGCGATGCGCGCCGCGGTCGCGCGGTCGGGCGGCGACCCCGAGCGCGTGAACCCGCTCGTGCCGGTCGACCTCGTGATCGACCACTCCGTGCAGGTCGACCGCTTCGGGTCCGAGGGCGCGTACGAGGCGAACATCGAGCGCGAGTACGACCGCAACGCCGAGCGCTACGCGTTCCTGCGCTGGGCGCAGGGGGCGTTCCGCGACTTCCGGGTCGTCCCGCCGGGCGCGGGCATCTGCCACCAGGTGAACCTCGAGTACCTCTCGCGGGTCGTCGCCGTGCGCGACGGCGTCGCGTTGCCCGACACGCTCGTCGGGACCGACTCCCACACGACGATGGTGAACGGCCTCGGGGTCCTCGGCTGGGGCGTCGGCGGGATCGAGGCCGAGGCCGCGATGCTCGGCCAACCGATGCCGCTGCCGACCCCCGTCGTCGTCGGCGTCCGCGTGACCGGCGCGCTGCCGGCCGGGACGACCGCGACCGACCTCGTCCTGCACGTCACCGAGATGCTCCGCCGCCACGGCGTTGTCGGGAAGTTCGTCGAGTTCGCCGGCGACGGGCTCTCGTCGCTCTCGCTCGCCGACCGCGCGACGCTCGCGAACATGTGCCCGGAGTACGGGGCGACCGCCTCGTACTTCCCGATCGACGCCGAGACGCTCCGCTACCTGCGCTTCACCGGCCGCGAGGGCCTCGTCGACCTCGTCGAGCGCTACGCGAAGGAGCAGGGGCTCTTCCGCGCCGACGGGGATGCCGAGCCGATCTTCTCGGAGACCCTCGACCTCGACCTCTCCGCGACCCAGCCCTCGCTCGCGGGCCCGCGCCGGCCGCAGGACCGCGTGCCGCTCGCACAGGCGCCGACCTCGTTCCGCGGGGCCTTCCCCGAACGGGCGGCGGCCTCGGACGGCTCGACCGCGGACGTCCGCGACGGATCCGTCGTCATCGCCGCGATCACGTCGTGCACGAACACCTCGAACCCCTCGGTGATGCTCGCGGCGGGCCTGCTCGCCCGGAAGGCCGTCGAGGCGGGGCTCGCGACGCGGCCGTGGGTGAAGACCTCGCTCGCGCCGGGCTCGCGGGTCGTGACCGACTACCTCGACGCCGCCG
>JBJTYK010000136.1:0-2533 GCA_046082745.1 Actinomycetota bacterium
GTCGGGCGGCGTCGGCGCACCCGCGTAGCAGAGCCGCCGCAGGTTCGCGAGGACGGAGGGGTCCATCCCGTCGTGGGCGACCGTGCGCGCGACCATCGTGGGGACGAGGACGGTGCCGGTCCCCCCGCGCTCGCGCACCGCCTCGACGAGCGCCTCCGGCGAGAACGATGCAGGATGATCTGCCGCACGCCGAGCGCGACGTGGGGCAGGACGAAGAGCCCGCTCGCGTGCGTGATCGGTCCGGCGTGGACCCACGCGTCGTCCGGGCGCTGCGCCCCGAGGACGTCGGCCATCATGTTCGTCGTGCTCGCGACGCGGTTGCGGTGCGTGCGGCGCGCGCCCTTCGGCTTCCCGGTCGTCCCCGAGGAGTAGTTCAGCGAAACGAGCGTGTCGGGCCCGAACCCGAGCCGTCGCGGGAGCGGGTCGGTGCGCGCGATGAGCGACTCGTAGTCCCCGCCGATCACGACCGCGAAGTCGAGCGCATCCGCGAGCGGGCCGACCTTCGCGTGGAAGTCCTCGTGGTAGACGATCGCGCGCGCGTCGCAGTCGCCGGCGATCCGCGTCCAGTCCTCGGGGAGGAGGCGATGGTTGAGCGCCACCCGCACGAGGCCCGCGGTCGCGAACGCGAGGTCGGTCTCGACGTAGGAGACCGCGTTCGTCTGGAGGTCGAGCACCCGGTCGCCGGGACGTAGGCCGAGCGACAGGAGCCCCGCGGCGAGCCGTCGCACGCGGTCACCGAGTTCGCCGAACGTGAGCGAGCGCCGGTCGTCCTCGACCGCGATCCGGGCGGCGTGCCGCCGCGCCGCGCGCGCGACGATCGTCCCGACGTCCACGGTCCTACCCGGGGACGACCGCGACGCCCTCGATCTCGACGAGCGCGCCGTCGTTCCAGAAGTCGGAGACCTCGACGAGCGTCATCGCCGGGAAGATCTTCCCGAGGTGCTCGCGCCACACGCGGCCGATCTCGGCGCGGTGCGCGAGGTAGTCGTGGACGTCCTTCACGTAGATGTTCATCTTCACGAGGTGCTCGGGCTCGCCGCCCGCGGCGCGGAGCGCCACACAGAGGTTCCCGAGGACCTGGTTCACCTGCGCGACGATGCCGTCGCCGACGACGGTCCCGGTGCCGTCGAGCGCGGTCTGGCCCGCGAGGTAGACCGTGCGTCCGCCGCTCGCGACGACCGCGTGCCCGAAGCCGACCGGCGGCGCGAGCTCGGGCGGATCGACCCTGCGGATCTCCATGAGGGGGCTACGATACGCCACCATGGAACCGGCGGGACTCACGGACGTCCGCTACGCGGTCGACGACGGCGTCGCCGTCGTCACGATCGACCGCCCCGAGCGGATGAACGCGTTCCGCGCGAAGACCGTCGAGGACCTCGTCGCCTGCCTCGAGGCCGCGTGGACCGACACCGCGGTCGGCGCGATCGTCCTCACCGGCGCGGGCGAGCGCGCGTTCTGCGCGGGCGGCGACCAGAAGCAGCGCGCCGAGACCGGCGACTACGGTCCGAGCGCGAGCGGGCGCATGCAGCTCGACCGCCTCCACCGACTGATCCGCGACGTGCCCAAGCCCGTGATCGCCGCGGTGAACGGCGACGCGGTCGGCGGCGGTCACGTCCTCCAGGTGCTCTGCGACCTCTCCGTCGCCTCGGCGACCGCGCGCTTCGGTCAGGCCGGACCGCGCGTGGGCTCCTTCGACGCGGGCTTCGGGACGGGCTACCTCGCGCGCGTCGTCGGCGAGAAGCGGGCGCGGGAACTGTGGTTCCTCTGCGAACTGATCGACGCGCAGACCGCGAAGGAATGGGGCCTCGTGAACCGCGTCGTGGAACCCGCCGAGGTCCTTTCGACCGCGCTCGAGATGGGCCGGCGGGCGGCGTCGCTCTCCCCCACCGCGATCGCGTTCCTCAAGCACGCGTTCAACACCGACACCGAACACCTCGCCGGCACGCAGCGCCTCGCCGACGAGGGCCTCGCGCTCTTCGTCGCGACCGACGAGGCGAAGGAAGGCGCGACGGCGTTCGCCGAGAAGCGTCCGCCGCGCTTCGCGCGGTTCCGCCGGAAGGCCTAGGTAGCCGGGGTCGCCGGCGCGGGGTCCTTCTCCATCCCGATCCGCCACACGCCGCGGATGAAGAGCGGCTCGATCCCACCCAGGAACTGGAGCGCGGCCGCGCCGATCAGCACCTCGCGCGCGCCGAAGCGCGACGCGAGCGTCCCGACGATCGCGGTCCCGATCGGGATCGCCGCGGTGGACCCGAGGAAGTCGTAGGAGTACACGCGCGCGAGCAGGTCCGGCGGCACGTGCACCTGCAGGAGCGTGTCCCAGAGCACGGTGATCACGGAGAACGTGATGCCGAGGACCGCCGCAGCGACCGCCATCACCGGGACCGAGAACGGCACGGCGAGCATCAGCGTGAAGAACGTGCCGCCCTGGAACAGCAGCGCCGCGACGAGCATCGGGCGGCGCGGCTTGATGCGCGCGACGACGAGCGTCCCGAGGATTCCGCCAAGCGAGAACCCCGCGAGCACGATGGACCAG
>JBJTYK010000137.1:0-5662 GCA_046082745.1 Actinomycetota bacterium
CTGGTCGGAGGTCGCCCGCATCGCCCGCGATCCGGCGCGCCTGCCCGAGGGCATGGAGCCGGGCCTGCTCGCCGAGTCGAAGTTCCGCCAGGGGGAGTCCACCTTCCCGTTCGGCGCCCATGTCTCGATCGTCGAGGTCGACGTCGAGACCGGCGACGTCCGGGCGATCGACCACGTGGCCGTCGACGACTGCGGGCGGATCCTGAACCCGCTCCTCGTGGACGGCCAGGTCCACGGCGGGCTCGGCCAGGGGATCGCGCAGGCGCTCTACGAGGAGGTGCGGTTCGACGAGGTCGGGACCCCGCTCACCGCGAACCTCGCCTCGTACCCGATGCCCTCGGCCGCCGAGCTCCCCGCGTTCCGCCTCGCCCACACCGAGACCCCGACGCCGCTGAACCCGCTCGGCGCGAAGGGCATCGGGGAATCCGGGACCGTCGGGTCGACGCCCGCCGTGCAGAACGCCGTGGTCGACGCGCTCGCGCACCTCGGCGTGCGCCACGTCGACATGCCGTGCACGCCGGAGCGCGTGTCCGCGGCGATCCGCGCCGCGCGCTGATCAGCACGCGGAGACGGGCTGGCCCGATGCGAGCAGCTCCGCGAGCGTCACCGGGTTCAGGTTCCGCTCGCGGAGGCCGCGGAGGATCTCCGGGAGCGCCTCGAGCGTCTGCGGGAGCACGTGCAGGAGGACGATCGAGCCGGGCCGCACGTTCGCGAGCACCCGTGAGGCGATGACCCCCGCGCCGGGGCGCCGGTAGTCGCTCGGATCGACGTCCCACAGGACGCACGCGCCGTAGCCGAGCGACCCCGCGACGTCGAGCACCTGGGCGTCGAAGTCGCCGTAGGGCGGCCGCAGGTACGGCGCGGGCGTCACCTTCGCGACCGCCCACCACGACCGTGCGGTGCGCTCGAGCTCGTCGCGGATCGTCGCCGAGTTCACGTACGCGAGGTCGGGGTGGCGGAAGCTGTGGCTGCCGATCGTGTGGCCGAGGCGCACCGTGCGGCGGGCGACGTCGGGGTACCGCTGGACGTCCAGCCCGAGGCAGAAGAACGTCGCGCCGACGTCGCGCTTGGCGAGGACGTCGAGGATCCCGCGCCAGGCGGCCGGGAAGTTGCAGTCGTCGAACGTGAGCGCGACGCGGCGGCCCGCGTCGTTCACGCGGTAGATCGTCCTCGCGCGTTCCGGTCGCTCGATCCGGAAGGTCCGCAGCGGCGTCTCCCGCCGCGTGCCGTCACCGTCGACCGCGACGAGCTTCGCGCGGTACAGGCCGTTCGCGACGCGGAAGCCCGTGGCGTTGCGCCCGTCCCAGCGGAGCGTGCCGGTCACGTCGAGGGGTTCGGCGCCGGTGTCGATCGACGCGATCGCGAACCCGGCCGCGCTCTCGATGATGGCCTGGACGTAGCCGCCCTCCTGCGCGCCCCGCGTGGTGAAGCCGAAGCGCACCGCGCGCTCCTTCCGCAGGGGGATCGGGGAGAGGTCGTTCCACGTGACCCGCCAGGCCTCGCGCGCGGGCGCGGGCGGGGGCGCGACCTGCACGGCCGATGCGCCGGGCGACGCGACGAGCGCGAGGCAGACGGCGACGGTTCCGATCGCGATGCGACGCAGCCGGGGAAGTTCCATGGCCGTGGCATCGTACGGCCCGCGCGGGACGTCCGACTAGACTCGAGCGGATGTTCTCGGTACGAGTTCCGTCGGGGGCGGCGCGGCGATGAGCCCGTGGATGGTGCTCTCCGCGGTCCTCCTCGCCCTCGGGATCCTCTGGATCGGGCTCCTCGCGCTCCGCGCGACCTCCGGCGGCGGGCCGGCCGAGCGCCCCGAGGTCGAGGACGTCGACGACCTCGACGTCTACCTCGTGTGTGCCGAATGCGGGACGGAGTTCCGGGTCACGCGCCTCGGCGAGATCCAGGTGCCGCGCCACTGCGGCGAGCCGATGGTCGTCGAGCGACGGGCCTGAGGCCCGCCCGGCCGCGTCAGCGCCAGTTCGTCGCCGCGACGAATCCCGCCGCGATCGCGCCGAGACCGATCCAGAGCCACGTCGGGACCGTCTCGCCCGGGGGCAGGAGCCCCATGTAGTTCAGGACGATCATCGCGACCCCGACGAGGATGAGCCCGAGCACGAGGAACCCGTACCAGCGCGGGCTCGTGCGTGGGCGCTTCACCGGCTCCTCCCGCGGGACGTAGGGGCGGCGGTTGTCGCGCTTGCGGGTCTTCGACTTGGGCACGGCCGGATGCTACCGCGGCGGCCTTGTGCCGTCCCGGGCCCCTCTGGAATGATGCTCGCTCCGGCCGAGGGGGGAGAGATGACCGAGCACCGTCCGTGGTTCGCGTCGTACCCGAAGGACGTCCCGAGGAGCCTCGAGCCCTACCCCGAGGTCTCGGTCTTCTCGATGCTCGAGGCCGCCGCCCGTCGCTTCCCCGACAACCCCGCGACCGCCTGGTTCGGCGCCCACATGGACTACCGGACGCTCCTCGACCAGGCCGAGCGCTTCTCGGCGGTCCTCCACGGCCTCGGCGTCGGGAAGGGCGACCGCGTGTCGTTCATCCTCCCGAACTGCCCGCAGTACGTCGTCGCGTTCTACGGCACCGTCCGGCTCGGCGCGATCGCCGTCGGCAACAACCCGCTCTACACGCAGCGCGAGATGGAGCACCAACTGAGCGACTCCGGGTCGAAGGTCGTCGTCGTCCTCGACCAGCTCTACCCGAACTACGCGCCGGTGTTCGAGCGCCTCGGCATCACCGACGTCATCGTGACGAGCGTGACCGACGCGATGCGCTTCCCGCTGAAGCAGCTCGCGCCGCTGAAGTTCCGTCGCGAGGCGCGCCACGAAGGGAAGCCCTGGCCGCCGGTCCCCGCGGACGCGGATGTGCGGCGGTGGACCGAGGTGCTCGCGCGGGCCGGCGTCGTCCCGGTCGCGGCGACGATCGACCCGCGGAAGGACGTCGCCGCCCTCGTCTACACGGGCGGTACGACCGGCGTGTCGAAGGGGGCGATGCTGTCCCACTACAACGTCACGGTGAACTCCCGACAGGCGGGCGCGTGGTTCGGTCGGGAGATCGAGGACGGCAAGGACGCGCTCATGAGCATCCTCCCGTTCTTCCACTCCTACGGGGTCACGGGCTCGCTCGGGCTCGCGATCCTCTACGCGATGAAGCTCGTGATCCAGCCGCGCTTCGACCTCCACAACGTCCTGAAGGACATCGCGCGCGAGAAGCCGACGCTCTTCCCGGGCGTCCCGCGGATCTACGCGGCGCTGAACGAGGCGCCGGAGACGCGGAAGTACGACCTGCGGTCGATCAAGGTGTGCGTCTCCGGCGCCGCCCCGCTGCCGCCGGTCGTCGCCGAACGCTTCCACGAGGTGTCCGGGGGCGCGGAGATCGTCGAGGGTTACGGCCTCACAGAGTGCTCGCCCGCCACGCACGTGAACCCGACCGACGGCACGGGACGGATCGGCACGGTCGGCCTGCCGCTCCCCGACACCGACTGCCGCATCGTCGATCTCGAGGAGCCCGACCGCGACGTCGCCGTCGGCGAGCCGGGCGAGCTCTGCATCCGCGGCCCGCAGGTGATGCTCGGCTACTGGCAGCGGCCCGACGAGACCGGGCTCATGATCCGCGACGGCTGGCTCCACACGGGCGACGTCGCGGTGATGGACGCCGACGGGTTCTTCAAGCTCGTCGACCGCGTGAAGGAGATGATCCTCGTCTCCGGCTTCAACGTGTACCCGACGGAGGTCGAGCAGGTGCTCGCCCGGCACCCGGCCGTCCTGAAGGTCGGCGTGATCGGCGTCCCCGACGAGCGGACGGGCGAGGCCGTGAAGGCGTTCGTCGTCGTGCGGCCGGGGATGACGGCGACCGAGGCCGAGATCCTCGAGTGGTCGCGCGACCCCGCGCAGGGGCTCACCGGCTACCGCGCGCCGAAGTCCGTCGAGTTCCGCGACGACCTGCCGGTGTCGGTCATCGGGAAGACGCTCCGCCGCGTCCTCGCGGAGGAGGAGCGCGCGAAGACCGCCGCCGGCCAGGCGTGAGTCCGCTCCCCGCCGACCTCGGCGGCGGGGCGACGCTCCGACGCCTCGCGACCGACGACGCCGGCGCCGTCTTCGACGCCGTCGACGCCGAACGCGCTCGGCTCGGGCCCTGGTTCCCGTGGGTCGGCGGCACGCGCTCGGTCTCCGACGAGGCCGCGTGGATCGCGTCTGCCCGTGCGAACCCGGAGTCGCTCGACGGGCTCGGCGCGTTCGTCGGCGACGAGCTCGCCGGCGGCCTCGGCCTCACGTGGGAACCGTTCCGCGTGACCGGCGAGATCGGCTACTGGCTGCGCGGCGCGTACGAGGGCCGCGGGATCGTGACGGCGTCCTGCCGGGTCCTCCTCGACGAGGCGTTCGATCGCCTCGGCCTGCACCGCGTGTGCATCCGCGCGGGCGTGGCGAACGTGCGCAGCCGCGCGGTCGCCGAGCGGCTCGGGTTCGTCGAGGAGGGCGTGCTCCGGGGCGAGGGCTCGGGGACCGGCGGGTACTACGACCTCGTCGTCTACGGGATGCTCGAGGACGAGTGGCGCGCGCGCCGCGCCGCGGGGGACGCGCCCGCGGACTGAGCCGTCAGCCGACGCCGACCTCGCGGGCGGCGGCGAGGGCCGCCTCCCGCTCGGCGGCCGTGAGGCCGCGGAGCGGCGCCCGGACCGAGCCGCCGATCGGCACGCCGCGCGCGCCGAGGATCGCCTTCAGCGCCGCGTGGAACGGGAGCCCGGCGAGACGTTCGCGCAGGAGCGTCACCTTCGCGTGCGCGTCCTCGCTCCGGTCGTGCACGAGCGCGGCGACGATGTCGGGGAATGCCGCGGCGAGCCCGGACACCGCGCCCGCGCAGCCCGCGGCGAGCCCGCGGAGCGCGAGCGGCTCCGATCCGACGAACACGTCGAGGCCGGTCGCGAGGTAGGGCTCGACCTCCTCCCACGGCGTGTCGGAGACCTTCATCCCCGCGACGTTCGGCGCGGCGTCGCGGAGCCGCGCGACGACCGCGACCGGGATCGCGTAGCCGCTGCGGGCGCGGAACTCGTAGACGTAGAACGGCACGGGGTCGGCCGCGCGCGCCGCGGCGAGGAGGTGGTCGCGGACCTCGTCGGCGTCGAGCGGGAAGTACGGCGGGGCGATGACCGCGACGGCGTCGACGCCGATCGACCGCGCGTGCTGCGAGAGCGACACGGTGTCGGCGGTCGTCTGCGCGCCGCAGTGGACCGCGACCGCGAAGCCGTCGGGCCGCGCCGCGAGGACGCGTTCGGCGAGTCGTCGGCGTTCCTCGAGCGCGAGGAGCACGCCCTCGCCCGTCGTCCCGGCGACGAGGACGCCGTCGAGGCCCGCGCCGGCGAGGAAGCCGATCATCGGGGCGACGGCGTCCTCGTCGAGGCCGGCGCCGCCCTCCTCGAGCGGGGTGAGCGCCGCCGCGATCGCCCCGCGGAGCGTCACGCCCGGCTCCGCCGTTCGCGGGCGAGGAGGAGCCAGCCGACGATGCCGACGATCGCCGCGGCGAGGACGAGGAGGCCGAGCGCGACGAGGAGGGTCGTCTGGCGGTCCACGGGCTACTCCGCGGCGCGCCGCCGGGCGGCGGCGCGCCGCTCCGCCCCTAGCCGCTCGAGGTCTACGTCCTCTTTGGGGACGTGCGTCCCCAACACCA
>JBJTYK010000138.1:0-3953 GCA_046082745.1 Actinomycetota bacterium
GCCGCCCGCGGGCGGCGCGAGCGGCGTCGCCCTTCCCACCTACGACAAGACGGCGATCGCGACCCGCAAGGCGTTCGGCGAGGTGCTCGCCGCGCTCGCCGCGCGTCCCGAGGTGGTCGTGCTCGACGCCGAGGTCGCGAACTCGACGTACACCGAGGACTTCGAGCGGGTCGCGCCGGAGCGCTTCGTCGAGACCTACATCGCGGAGCAGGCGATGCTCGGCGCGGCGGTCGGCCTCCAGGCGCTCGGGAAGGTCGCGTTCGCGGCGACGTTCGCCGCGTTCCTCACGCGGGCCTACGACTTCATCCGGATGGCGGCGATCAGCCGCGCGGACCTGCGCCTGTGCGGCTCGCACGCGGGCATCTCGATCGGGGAGGACGGCCCCTCGCAGATGGCGCTCGAGGACCTCTCCATGATGCGCGCGATCCGGGGCTCGACGGTCCTCTACCCCTCCGACGGCAACGCGACGGCGGCGCTCGTCGCGGCGATGGCCGATCGCGCGGGCATCTCGTACCTGCGGTCGACGCGTGAGAAGACCGCCGCGCTCTACGGGTCGGACGAGCGCTTCCCGATCGGCGGGAGCAAGGTGCACGAGCGCGGCGGCGAGGCACGGGTCGCGCTCGTCGGTGCGGGGATCACGCTCCACGAGTGCCTCGCCGCCGCGGACCTCCTCGCCGCCGAGGGGATCGGCTGCCGCGTCATCGACCTCTACTCCGTGAAGCCCGCGGACGGGGCGACGCTCCGCGCGGCGCTCGCCGACACCGGCCTCGTCGTCACGGTCGAGGACCACTGGCTCGAGGGCGGGATCGGCGACGCCGTGCTCGAGGCCCTCGCGGCGGGCGGCGCGATCGAGGGTCGTGTCGTGAAGGTCGGCGTGAAGGAGATGCCGGGCTCGGGCTCGCCGGAGGAGCTCCGCGACTGGGCGGGCATCTCGCGCGACCGGATCGCCGAGCGCGTCCGGACGCTCCTCGCCTGACCTGCGGGCCGCGTCCTCCTGGGCTGGTAGGCTCTTCTTCCAAGGGCGACGTCGTCGCCCCGTGAGGTTTCCCACCTGGTCGCCTTCCCCGGTCCCGGGCGTGAGACCTCCCCGGTAGACCGCGCGGCACGAAGCCGCGGAAGGAGCACGACCAGATGACCACCACCCCGTCCTTCGCCGAACTCGGCGTGTCCGCACCCGTGATCGCGGCGCTCGCCGAGCGCGGCATCGTCGCGCCGTTCCCGATCCAAGCCCTCGTCATGGAGGACGCCCTCGCGGGCCACGACGTCCTCGCGAAGTCGAAGACCGGCTCGGGCAAGACCCTCGGCTTCGGCCTGCCGCTCCTCGAGCGGCTCGGGTCCGACGCACCGCGGCCCGCGGCGCTCGTCCTCGTCCCGACCCGCGAGCTCGCCCAGCAGGTCGCCGACGACCTGCGTCCCGTGGCGGAGGCCCTCGGCCTCGGCATCGGCGTCGCGTACGGCGGCGTCTCGATCACCGAACAGGCGAAGGGCGTCGCGAAGGGGCACCTCCTCATCGCGACCCCCGGCCGACTCGAGGACCTCGCCGAGCGTCGGCTCGTGCGCCTCGACGGCGTGCGCATCCTCGTCCTCGACGAGGCCGACCGGATGCTCGACATGGGCTTCCAGCCCCAGGTCGACCGCATCGTGCGTCGCCTCCCGAAGGACCGCCAGACGATGTTCTTCTCGGCGACGCTCGACGGCGACGTCGGCCGCATCGCCGCCTCGTACACGCGCGACGCGCGCCGCCACGAGATCGAGACCGACGGCAAGACCGTCGAGTCGATCGACCACCAGTTCATCCCGGTGTCGGCGCACAACAAGGTCGACGCGCTCATCGAGATCCTCGAGAAGGACCGCGATCTCACCCTCGTCTTCGTGCGCACGAAGCGCGGGGCCGACCGCCTCGTCCACAAGCTCAAGCAGCGCGGCATGCGCGTCGAGGGCATGCACGGCGACATGACGCAGCCCGCGCGGCAGAAGGCGCTCCAGCGCTTCGAGTCGGGGAAGGTCGACGTCCTCATCGCGACCGACGTCGCGGCCCGCGGCCTCGACCTCGAGCGCATCAGCCACGTCATCAACTTCGATCCGCCGGAGGACGACAAGGCCTACGTGCACCGCGTCGGGCGCACCGCCCGCGCAGGCCGCAGCGGCATCGGCGTGACGCTCGTCACGGCCGAGCAGCAGGGCGACGTGAGCCGGCTCGCCGCGCGCCTGGACCTCCACGAGGAGTTCCAGGAGGAGGGAATGAAGCTCGCGCCCCCGCGCGTCGTGTTCTCGGGTTCGAAGGGCGGTCGACGCTCGTCGCTCCGCCGCCCGCGTCGTCGCTAGCGCATCGGCTCCGCGGGCGCCCCGCCGTCGAGGCTCGGGCATGCGGTCTCGTCGGGCAGCAGCGGACGCGGGAGGACCGACCACGACGCGCCGCCGCTCGTCCACGGGGTGAGCTCGTTCGCCTGCTCGAGCATCGGGAGCAGGACCTCGACGTCCGCCCCCGTGACGACCCCGCACCGCAGGTCGAGTCCCTCGTAGGGCTCGCCGAATCCCGCGAGCGGCGTCGCGAGCGGCCACGCCACCTCCCCCTGCGGGAGGTCGGCCATGAGCTGCGCGGGCCCGACGATGAGCGCCAGCGAGGAGAACGCGTACGGTCCCATGGATCCCACGACGTCGACCTCGGCATCCAGCCCGGAGAATGTCGGCAGGGAGTTCACGAAGGCGGAGAGCGCCGCGCGCGCCTCGGGGTCGTCGGTGCACCCGTCGAAGCCGAGCGCGTACGCCGAGGTCTCGTGGCGGACGCCGTCCACGTTCGCGACGATCGTCGTCGTGCCGACGTCGGCGATACCGCAGAAGTCGTCGTAGGTCGCGTCCGCGAACACGCCCGCGTCACGCGCGGCCTCGAGCACCTTCTGCATCCCCGACGCGGTGAGGCGCTGGGAGAGGAGCGGCGGGAGCGCGGGCGGCGGGTAGATCTCGATCTGCGGGCCGACGACGATCGCGGTGCCGTCGCCGTAGAGGCTGAACGTCGGGAAGGTCCGCAGCGCGTAGTTCGGCATCATGAACCCGCCCGAGGTCGTCACCTGGAGCACGAGGTCGGACGCGCCGGTCGCGTACCCGATGCCTCCGCCGCTCCCGATGCCTCCGCCGTCGTCCGCGAGCCTTCCGCAGCCCGCCGCGAGCAGCACGAGCGCCGCGGCCGCCGCCGTCCTCCGCCTGGTCATCCCGCCTCCGTTCATCCCGGACGCCCGTTCGACGCCCGCAGCATGGCAGAGGTTCCCGGCCGGGTCGGGATGACGACCCGGCCGGGAACGGGGATGCTCTGGATACCCCCTGAAACCGGAGGACCACCGTGCGCCTGAACCCCGAGTCGATCGCCCGAGCGAGCAGCCGTCACCCGTGGCGGACCGTCGTGGTCTGGCTCGTGGTGCTCGTCACGATGGGCGGGGTGAGCCAGCGGCTCCTCGCGGACGTGCTGACCCAGCAGATCGAGTTCACGAACGACCCGGAATCCGTGCGCGCGTCCGACCTCATCGCCGAGGCGTTCCCGGACCAGACCGGAGCCGAGGACACCGTCTTCTTCCTCGCCGGCGGTGCGCCGGGCGCGGCGGAGGATCCGGCCTTCCAGGCATCGGTCACCCAGCTCGAGGCGGAGATCACCGCACTCGGGCCGGAGGTCATCGACGGACAGGTCTTCGCGTACCTCGAGCTGCGCGCGCAGGGTCGGCAACTGCTGCTCCCGGACGGCTCGGGCGCGATCCCGATCCAGCTGGTGGACGGGGCGGCGGCGGACGTCCTCGACCGCCTGGCGACGGCGGCGTCCGCCGCCGCCCCATCCGACGCGACCGTCGAGCTCCTCACCCCGATGGAGTTCGCCGTGCGCGCGGGCCAGACCGAGCCGCCGCCCGCGGGCACCGACATCCCCGAGGCCTTCGTCGTCGTGAACGTCCCCCAGGAGGGCGCGTCGG